>NZ_KV827368.1:0-213 GCF_001836065.1 Corynebacterium sp. HMSC035E02 | reverse complement strand
GCCTGGCGACAAGGTTGAGATCCCGAACACCGGCGGTGACGTTCCGGAAGGCACCACGGTTGAGACCGATGGCCCTGGTAAGGCTGAAATCGATGACAACGGCAACCTGATTGTCGACATCGATAAGGACGCTAAGCCTGGTGACAAGATCACTGTCATTGTCAAGGACAAGGACGGCAACGAGATCGACCGCGTAGTCGTCGAGGTTGAGAA
>NZ_KV827367.1:0-394 GCF_001836065.1 Corynebacterium sp. HMSC035E02 | reverse complement strand
ACACTGCTACCAAATAGCCGGTCGCAACATGTCCTGACCAAGCCCGTGCCGCATGTATGGGCGGCGGTCGAATCTTCGTGCTTAGGACAAATAGCCCGTAGGACCCGCGCAAGGATCAATTGCGTTCTATAAGTGCAGACCTGGATGTGCATTCATGCAGGTGGCTGATCAGGAGACCCGGGCCTGTGTTTGGGCGCGACTAGCGGGTCTGTACTTTTAGGTCTGTACTTTTAGGTTTCCAGGCTGCTGACTACAGAGGGTGGGGCTTGGTTTCATGAGGGTTTGAAAACGTCTTCAGGGCCCTAGACGTTAGGTGGTGTCTAGGGCCCTGAAGGGGTGTTATTGAGTTGTTTGTTTTGTTTAATGTCGGCGGTTTCTTACTCTCCCACAACCT
>NZ_KV827366.1:402-753 GCF_001836065.1 Corynebacterium sp. HMSC035E02 | reverse complement strand
GGAATCAAAGAGCAAGTCGCAAAAGCCAAAGGGGCTGTTGACGGCGATATCGCTATCAAGCGTAACCGCTATATCGATCTTTCCGCCCCGAACAAGAAGGTCAACTATGCTCTTGCTGCCAAACACCGAGCCCTAGCCGGAATCAAAGGCTATGAAACCGACCTGACCGCTCTTGCCGCCCAGGAGGTGATAGGGCATTACCGCAGGTTATTCAACATTGAGAAATCATTTCGGATGTCGAAATCAGACCTGAAAGCACGCCCAATCTACGCCAGGAAACAAGACTCCATCACAGCACATCTCAACATTGTCATCGCCGCGCTAGCCGTGGCCCACCTGATGGAGACCCGC
>NZ_KV827366.1:0-302 GCF_001836065.1 Corynebacterium sp. HMSC035E02 | reverse complement strand
CGCACTAAATTGGCCTAAGTCAGGTTTCAATTGCAACACACAATGGTTGTAAAACGAATTGAAGGACCAAGACTGAATAAGTCTTGGTCCTTCAACCTTGTATTGAGTTGTTTGTTGTTGTTTGGTGTCGGCGGTTTCTTACTCTCCCACAACCTCCCGGTTGCAGTACCATCAGCGTTAGCAGGCTTAGCTTCCGGGTTCGGAATGGGACCGGGCGTTTCCCTGCTGCTATAGGCCACCGACAAACACACAGGGCAACGGCTGGTTGACGTGTGTTGTGTCAGATACTGTGTAGTGGACGC
>NZ_KV827365.1:23544-25376 GCF_001836065.1 Corynebacterium sp. HMSC035E02 | reverse complement strand
GGAACAACCAGCTTCTCCTCGTACGCAGGCGTGTACTCGTCTGCGTCCTTGGTCACCAGGACGGACCATGCGGAAACGTCGTTACCACCCGAAACGAGGACTACGTTGAAGATATCGCCCTTCTTAGCATCCTCAGGGATGTCGAAGGTGCACTCTGCAACCTGAGCCTTGATACCCTTGGACTGGTCAAGTTCGCAAGTCTTGAGAACGTTACCCTTCGAGTCACGCCACTCAACCTTGGAAGGCAGGGTCGACAGGTCGCCGTTGAACTCTGGGGTCACGGTGGTGCCCGGGGCAGCCGGCTTATCGGTGGCGTTGTAGTCAGCCGTGATCGACACTGGGGTGAACGGCATGACTGCGTAGTTGACGTTGTACAGCGAGTTTAGGTTCTGGAACGGAACGCCGTTGAAATCAATCGGCAGCTGGTTCTCACCAGGCACTGCCGATGCGCGGAAGTTGCCGCCGTCGTCGAAGCGCTGGAAAACCGGGGTATGGAAACCAGTGTAGCCGTTCTGAACGACACCGTCCTTGTTCTCAACCCACACGAACACGTGGTTCGGGTTGAGGATGTCTTCGCGCTTCTGACCCTTTTCGTACTCACCGAAGCGCAGGGTGTAGTTACCCTTGTTATCGGTCTTACCGTAGACGGTCTTGAGGATGTACTCGGGGTGGTCCTCGAGCATCTTCTTGGTCTCTGCGGTCAGCTTTTCAGGGTCGTTCTTGTACTGCTCGTGCAGTTTCTTGTTGGCTGCAGCGCCGTCCTTGGTAAGGGTCGATGCGTACACGGTGTAACCGTCAGCTGCCTCGTCAGCACTGTTCATCGATGGACCGGTAGCAACAATGCCCTTGTCCGGACCACCGGTCTCAAGCCAAACGCGGCCCGAGATGGTGTTAGGAACCTTAGTCTGGGTCGCGGCCAGCTTGATTGGGCCCTCTGGATCCTCAACGAGCTTGTCACCCTTGGCAGCCATCCAGCTGTCCTCGTGGTTTGGTGGAACTTCCTGATAGAAGGCCGCCGTCAGCTGAATGTTTCCGTCAGCAGCGGCAAAGGAACCAAGAGGACCCTCAACTAGGCCGTTGAAGGAACCAGGCACGAATCCGTTAGCCTGACGGAACATGACAACCTTGTTGCCACGGTCATTCGTATACGGCTCAACCCAGATGCGGTGCTTCTGGTCAGTACGTGCCGCCCAAGTGTGCTCGCGACCCAGCTTGTCTGTCCAGGTGATGCCCTTTTTGCCCGTACCGAAGGCGTAGGTGCCCCGGCCACCGTTACCGCCGACAACATCGGGGAGGGTGTGCGTCTTCGCGCTGAAGATCGGCGAGTAGGAACCGTCCTTATCACGGAACTGCGCGTAGACCGTGACACCATCCATTGGGATGTTGCCGTTGTCGATCGTGGAGCCAGGGTTGCCCTTGGGGCCGGTCAGATACACGTGACCCGAAATCAGGCCCTTACCAACGCCCTGCGCGTCGGTCAGGTTAGCAGCCTTGGTGACACGACCGCTAGCGATCATGTCGGCATCAATAATCTGATCCTGAGAAGTCGGGGCAGCTGCGTCCAAACCTTCTTGAGCGAAGGCAGCCGGAGCAGCAGTTGGGTTAACAACTGGCTGCACAAACGGGCCCACCATGGCAACAGAAAGAGCGGCGGCTGCGATCGTCGTACCGCGGCGACGGGCAGAACCGTTGAATTTCTTCACATTCATGAAGAATCCTTTCATGAGAACAATTAAGAAACCGGTCAACAGCCCGCCCTCGGTCAGATTCCGAAGCTACTTAGGCGTTCCTGAAGGCAGACTGGACTCAAGCTGAGACCCTACCCCCCCCCC
>NZ_KV827365.1:0-23444 GCF_001836065.1 Corynebacterium sp. HMSC035E02 | reverse complement strand
CCCCCCGCCACTTCCCGCAAGAGCAAAATTCGGAAGCGGTTAACGGTGTACTCGCACGTCATAGCCGGTTTAATCAACATAAATTCCTAAAACTGCTGGCCGCAGGTAACTCCAATGTTTATACCGCTCACAGGTTGGCGTGCTTTCGTAATTTAAGTCTCATGCAAATTACCCCCGCTACACCCCTATCCATGGGGTGTAGCGGGGGTAACGAGAAGCTAAAACTATCGCCCATTCACGGCGTGTCTTACACAGACTTGATTTTCGGAGGTGTATCACTCTCCCACCCGTGGACATGGCGTCGAAGCACCGCCCGCACCGCCTTTGCGATGAAATAGGCCAGCGGCACCACAACGACCAAGGTGACCAGGAGCCTAATAAGCGTCCAGCCGAACTGGGTTGCAAGATGCTCCACATCAAAACCACCGGCGATAATGCCCACAAGTCCGCTAACCACTACCGCAGCAAAACCGGCGAGGCTCCCGCTAAGAAAATCAAAGCGGGCGTACTTGCAGCCGAAGAAAACGGCTTCTATGACCGCACCAATGATTACTACCTCCACTACGGCTCTGGGGCCTACGACGCCATTGAATGCATAACCCAGCATGACCGACATGACATAACCCACAAATGCGGCCAGTGGTTTCTGGACAGTTAAGGCCGCACATAGCCCGGCCAAGGGGAAGAGCGCTGCCGTCCCGGAAAGCAGCGGTAGCAACACATGCGTTGGGAGAGGCTCATCTTCCCCCATGACGAGGCGATTAATAAACGCTCCCCTTCCCCACAATAGGAGCGCGCCAGCAATGACATAGCCGGCAACAATAAGAGCATCAACGCCCGTCCACGCGCGTGGTTTCGGGGCAGGCTTTTCGAATCCGGTGTTCGGAAATGTCATCGGTCGGCACCTTCCTGAGCACGAGCACTGGGGTTTGTGCCCTTGGTGACGCTATTGTAAGAGAACCCAAAGTTTCTCGCAGAGCGGAGTTCCGGGCGGTGCTGCCGATAGAAAAAGACCCGCACCTCCTCCCCACCAGTGTCTGGCGGGTGAAGTGCGGGTCTGTGGTTTCCCTCGGTGTCGAAGGACTAAAGGACTAGGTCGTTGAAGGACCAGGTCCTAGAAGGTGTAGTCCTCCTCCAGCGGGACGGAAGCACCGGTGAACTCACCGAAGCCATCGTCGCCGTAGATGGAATCACCGTAGGTCGGGATGGAGTACGCAGCGTTGCGTGCGGCCTCAGTCGGCTTCACGCTGATGTTGCGGTAGCGGGAAATACCCGTACCAGCCGGAATCAGCTTACCGATGATGACGTTCTCCTTGAGACCAATGAGCTGATCCGAGCGCTTGTTGATGGCGGCGTCGGTAAGCACACGCGTGGTCTCCTGGAAGGACGCGGCAGACAGCCAGGACTCCGTAGCCAGCGAGGCCTTGGTAATACCCATGATCTCACTGCGCAGCTGTGCCGGCTGGCCGCCCTCAGCGACCTGAGCGGCGTTGACCTGCTTGGCCTCAGAAAGGTCAACCAGGGTACCCGGCAGGAACTCGGTGGAACCGGCCTCAATGACCGTACCGCGACGCAGCATCTGACGGATGATGATCTCGATGTGCTTGTCGTGGATGGCCACACCCTGTGCACGGTAGACAGCCTGAACCTCGTCGATGAGGTGCTTCTCCACGCCGCGGCGGCCGAGAACCTCCAGCACGTCGTGCGGGTCAGCCGCACCACGCATGAGGCGGTCACCGGTGCTGACGTGGTCACCGTCGCGCAGGGAGCGCTCGATCATGGCGTCCGGATTGGACTCCATCGGGCGGCGAACCTGAGCCAAGCCCTGGCGCTTCGACAGCTTCTCGTAGACCACGTTGTCGGAACCGTCATCCGGGGTGATGGTCAGGGTCCAGAAGTTGCCCTCATCGGACAGGGACACGGTGCCGTCGACGGAAGCGATAGGAGCACGGTTCTTCGGGTTACGGGCCTCAAAGAGCTCCTGAACACGCGGCAGACCACCGGTAATATCGCCACCGACACCACCCTGGTGGAAGGTACGCATGGTCAGCTGGGTACCCGGCTCACCAATGGACTGCGCGGCCACGATGCCGACTGCCTCGCCGATATCGACCAGCTTGCCGGAGGCCATGGACTTGCCGTAGCACTTCGCACAAACACCAGCCGGGGTCTGGCAGGTCAGCACGGAGCGAACCTTGATCTCCAGAACGCCAGCGGCGACGATCTTGCGGCTGAGCTCCTCGGTCAGGTCAGCGCCTGCCTCGGCAATAACCTCGCCGTTTTCATCCTTGACATCGTTAGCCACGACGCGGCCGGATGCGGAGGTCTCCCACAGCTCGTGCAGGTCGTAGGAGCCTTCGGCAACCTCGACGCCGATCGGGACGCGCACGCCCTGACGGGTGCCACAGTCTTCCTCGCGGACGATGACATCCTGCGCCACGTCCACCAGACGACGGGTGAGGTAACCGGAGTCAGCGGTACGCAGAGCGGTATCCGCCAGGCCCTTACGGGAGCCGTGCGAGTTGTTGAAGTACTCCAGAACCGACAGGCCCTCGCGGAAGGAGGTCTTAATCGGACGGGTGATGTAGTCACCCTTGGAGTTCACAACCATGCCCTTCATACCGGCCAGGGTCCAGATCTGACGCATGTTACCGGCAGCACCGGACTTCACGATCATCGGAATCGGGTTGTCGTCGGGGTACAGCTCCTCGACGGCGTTACCCACGGTGTCCGTGGCGTCCTTCCACAGCTCAACCAGGCGGTCGTAGCGCTCGCGCTCAGTCAGGGCACCCTGCTCCCAGTACTTGCGCTCGATACGCTCTGCTTCCTTCTCATAAGACTCGAGGACCTCGGTC
The DNA here is from genome assembly GCF_001836065.1 of Corynebacterium sp. HMSC035E02. NCBI lineage: Bacteria > Bacillati > Actinomycetota > Actinomycetes > Mycobacteriales > Corynebacteriaceae > Corynebacterium > Corynebacterium sp. HMSC035E02. Next base: position 20,589 of record NZ_KV827365.1, on the reverse strand, counting down.
TTGTTCGGAAGAACCAGAACGTCGTGCATGGTGATGGTCACGCCGGAACGGGTGGCCCAGTAGAAGCCCGCGTCCTTCATCTTGTCCAGAACCTGGGCAACGGTGATCATCGGGTACTTCGCAGCGAGGTCATTAATGACGTCACCCAGCAGCATCTTGTTGCCGGCGCCGCCCTTACGAACCATGACGCCCTCGAGGTACGGGTAGTTCCACGGCAGCAGGTCATTGAACATGATGCGGCCGAGGGTGGTCTCAGCGAGCCAAGCCTGGCCCTTCTGCCAACCATCCGGGAATTGCTCAGCCTCAATGTCTGACGGCGGACGTAGGTGGGAGATGCGCACCTTGATCGGGGCCTGCAGGCCCAGAACGCCGCGGTCACGAGCCATGATGGCCTCCGCGTAGGAGGAGTACACGCCCTGGGCCGGTCCGTTTTCGTCTGCGGGAGCGTAAGCTCCCGCGCCACCGATCTCGTCCTCGCCCTTGTCCATGGTGAGGTAGTACAGGCCGGTAACCATATCCAGACGCGGCATAGCCAGCGGCTTACCGGAGGCCGGGGACAGAATGTTGTTGGAAGCCAGCATCAGCACGCGTGCCTCAGCCTGTGCCTCGGCGGACAGCGGCAGGTGGACTGCCATCTGGTCACCGTCGAAGTCAGCGTTGAAGGCCTCACAAGCCAGCGGGTGCAGCTGGATGGCCTTACCTTCGACGAGCTTCGGCTCGAAGGCCTGGATACCCAGGCGGTGCAGGGTCGGTGCACGGTTCAGCATCACCGGGTGCTCGGAAATGGCCTCTTCGAGGACGTCCCACACCTCAGGGCGCTGGCGCTCCACCATGCGCTTAGCGGACTTGATGTTCTGCGCGTAGTCGTTTTCCACCAGGCGCTTCATGACGAAGGGCTTGAACAGCTCCAGAGCCATGAGCTTCGGCAGACCACACTCGTGCAGCTTGAGCTGCGGACCAACGATAATCACGGAACGACCGGAGTAGTCCACGCGCTTACCCAGCAGGTTCTGGCGGAAGCGACCCTGCTTACCCTTGAGCAGGTCAGACAGGGACTTCAACGGGCGGTTACCCGGGCCAGTGACCGGACGGCCGCGGCGGCCGTTGTCGAAGAGCGCGTCAACGGACTCCTGCAGCATGCGCTTCTCGTTGTTCACGATGATCTCGGGAGCGCCGAGGTCGATCATGCGCTTGAGGCGGTTGTTGCGGTTGATCACGCGACGGTAGAGGTCGTTGAGGTCGGAGGTGGCGAAGCGGCCACCATCCAGCTGCACCATCGGGCGCAGCTCCGGCGGGATCACCGGGATAGCGTCGAGCACCATGCCGGCCGGGTCGTTGCCCGAGCGCAGGAAGGCTGCAACAACCTTCAGGCGCTTGAGGGCACGCATCTTCTTCTGGCCCTTGCCGTTGTTGATGATCTCCTTGAGCTCCTCGGCCTCAGCCTCGAGGTCGAAGTTACGGATGAGGGTCTGGATAGCCTCTGCACCCATGCCGCCGGTGAAGTAATCCTCGTAGCGATCTACCAGCTCTTCGTAGATGGTCTCATCGATGATCATCTGCTTCGGAGCAAGCTTGATGAAGGTGTTCCAGATTTCGTCAAGGCGAGCAACCTCGCGCTCACCGCGCTCGCGGATGTGCTGCATTTCCTTATCGGCAGCGTTCTGGACCTTGCGGCGGGCGTCGGCCTTTGCACCGGCGGCCTCCAGCTCGGCCAGATCCTGCTCGAGCTTGGCAGCGCGCTCAGCGATCTCTGCCTCGACGTCATCCTCGACGTCCTTCTTCTCCAGCAGCATCTCTGCTTCCAGAGTGGACTGGTCATTGTGGCGAGCTTCCTCATCCACGGAGGTGATGATGTTGGCAGCGAAGTAAATGATGCGCTCAAGGTCCTTCGGGGCCAGGTCCAGCAGGTAGCCCAGGCGGGAAGGAACGCCCTTGAAGTACCAGATGTGGGTAACCGGCGCGGCCAGCTCGATGTGGCCCATGCGCTCGCGGCGAACCTTGGACTTGGTCACCTCGACGCCACAGCGCTCACAGATGATGCCCTTGTAGCGCACGCGCTTGTACTTACCGCAGGAGCACTCCCAGTCACGGGTCGGGCCGAAGATGCGCTCACAGAAGAGGCCGTCCTTCTCCGGCTTGAGGGTGCGGTAGTTGATGGTTTCGGGTTTCTTGACCTCGCCCTTGGACCAGCGACGGATGTCCTCTGCGGTGGCCAGCCCGATGCGGAGCTCGTCGAAGAGATTTACGTCAAACACGTAATGTCTCCCTTTCATCCCCCGTCAGGGGGAAGTTGATGGCTTTGTATGTAGGTGGTGTTTCGTTATGCCCGCCGCCGTAGATAAGCGGCGGACCAAAAGCTAGGCGATGTCTGCGTCGGAGCGCTCGTCGCGGGACAGGTTAATGCCCAGGGACGGAGCGCCGTCCATGTCGTCTTCGTCGGAGCCGGACAGTTCCATCGGCGTGCCGTCGGTGGAGAGAACTTCCACGTTGAGGCAGAGGGACTGCAGCTCCTTGAGGAGGACCTTGAAGGACTCCGGGATACCCGGATCCGGGATGTTGTCACCCTTGACAATGGCCTCGTAGACCTTGACGCGGCCAACCACGTCATCGGACTTGATGGTCAGAAGCTCCTGCAGGGTGTAGGCAGCGCCGTATGCCTGCATTGCCCACACCTCCATCTCACCGAAGCGCTGGCCACCGAACTGTGCCTTACCACCCAGCGGCTGCTGGGTAATCATGGAGTACGGACCGGTGGAGCGGGCGTGAATCTTCTCGTCGACGAGGTGGTGCAGCTTGAGCATGTACATGTAGCCGACGGAAACCGGGTACAGGTAGGGCTCGCCGGAGCGGCCGTCGAAGAGGCGGGCCTTGCCGTGCTCATCCACCATGACGTCACCATCGCGGTTCGGCTTGGAGGAAGCCAGCAGGCGAGAGATCTCCTCGTTGGTGGCACCGTCGAAGACCGGGGTTGCGGTGAGCGACTCCGGCGGGACGTCGTACAGCTCTTCCGGCAGGGTCTTGAGCAGCTCGGCGTTGGCCGGGTCCTCGGTATCGATCTTCCAACCAGCGTGTGCCAGCCAGCCGAGGTGAACCTCGAGCACCTGGCCGATGTTCATACGACGCGGCACACCGTGGGTGTTGAGGATGATGTCTACCGGGGTGCCATCCTCCATGAACGGCATATCCTCCGGCGGGAGGATCTTGCCCACAACGCCCTTGTTGCCGTGGCGGCCGGCGAGCTTATCGCCGTCCTGGATCTTGCGCTTCTGAGCCACGTAGACGCGGATCATTTCGTTGACGCCCGGGGCGAGGTCGTCGTCATCCTCGCGGGAGAAGCGGGAGACGCCGATGACCTTACCGGTCTCACCGTGCGGCACCTTCATGGAGGTATCGCGCACCTCGCGGGCCTTCTCACCGAAGATGGCGCGCAGCAGGCGCTCCTCCGGGGTCAGCTCGGTCTCACCCTTCGGGGTGACTTTACCGACCAGGATGTCGCCCGCGCGGACGTCGGCACCGATGCGGACAATGCCGCGCTCGTCGAGGTCACGCAGAACGTCATCGGAGACGTTCGGGATCTCGCGGGTGATCTCCTCCGGGCCCAGCTTGGTATCGCGAGCATCAATCTCGTGCTCCTCGATGTGGATCGAGGTGAGGATGTCCTCCTCCACGATGCGCTGGTTGAGGATGATGGCGTCCTCGTAGTTGTGGCCTTCCCACGGCATGAAGGCAACCAGCAGGTTGCGGCCGAGGGACATCTCACCGTTGTGGGTACCGGGGCCGTCGGCAAGCACCTGGCCTGCCTCCACGCGCTCACCCAGGGACACCAGCGGGGTCTGGTTGTAGTTGGTGTTCTGGTTGGTGCGCTCGAACTTGCGCAGCATGTAGGTATCGCGCTGGCCCTCGTCATCCATGATGGTGATGAGGTCCGCGGTGACGTTCTCCACCACGCCCGCCTTCGGGGTGATGATGAGGTCACCGGCGTCATAAGCTGCGCGCTGCTCCATACCGGTGCCCACGTACGGGGCCTCGGAGCGCACCAGCGGCACGGCCTGGCGCTGCATGTTCGCGCCCATGAGGGCACGGTTAGCATCGTCGTGCTCGAGGAACGGAATCATGGCGGTAGCCACGGAGACCATCTGGCGCGGGGAGACGTCGACGTAGTCAACGCCGGCGGCGTCGGTCACGCCGATATCGCCGTCCTTGAGGCGGACTTCGATGCGGTCGCCGGTCAGGGTGCCGTCGGCATCCTTCTCAACCTCTGCCTGCGCAATAGCGAAGCGATCCTCTTCATCGGCGGTGAGGTACTCCACCTGGTCGGTGACCTTGCCGTCCACAACCTTGCGGTACGGGGTCTCGATGAAGCCGAAAGCGTTGACGCGGGCGTAGGACGCCAGCGAACCGATCAGGCCAATGTTCGGGCCTTCCGGAGTCTCAATCGGGCACATGCGGCCGTAGTGCGAAGCGTGGACGTCTCGCACCTCGATGCCGGCGCGCTCACGGGACAGACCGCCCGGGCCCAGCGCGGACAGACGGCGCTTGTGGGTCAGGCCGGACAGGGAGTTGTTCTGATCCATGAACTGCGAGAGCTGGGAGGTACCGAAGAACTCGCGGATGGCAGCAGAAACCGGGCGAACGTTGATCAGAGAGGTCGGGGTAATCGACTCTGCGTCCTGGGTGGTCATGCGCTCGCGGACGACGCGCTCCATGCGGGACAGGCCCACGCGGACCTGGTTCTGGATGAGCTCGCCCACGGTGCGCAGACGACGGTTACCAAAGTGGTCGATGTCGTCGGTGTGGATGGAGATCATCTCACCGTTCGGGGCCTTCATCTCACGCTCACCGGCGTGCAGGCGCACGAGGTACTCGAGGGTGACGGCAATGTCTTCCTCGGTCAGGGTCATCAGACCGTCGTGGTCTCCACCCAGGCCGAGCTTGCGGTTGACCTTGTAGCGGCCCACCTTGGCCAGGTCGTAGCGCTTCGCGCGGAAGAAGGAGTTATCCAGCAGTGCCTGCGCGAGGTCACGCGTGGGCTGCTCGCCCGGGCGCTGCTTGCGGTAGATCTCCAGCAGAGCCTCATCGGTGTTGGCCACGCCATCGGACTCGAGGGTGGACATCATGAGCTCGGAGAAACCGAAGCGCTCCTTGATCTGCTCCTCGGTCCAACCCAGGGCCTTAAGAAGCACGGTGACCGGCTGGCGGCGCTTACGGTCGATGCGCACGCCGACGGTGTCGCGCTTGTCGACGTCAAACTCGAGCCACGCACCGCGGGAAGGAATGACCTTCACGGAGTGCAGCGGGCGCTCGGTGGACTTGTCGATGGTCTGGTCGAAGTAGACACCCGGGGAACGCACGAGCTGCGAGACGATAACGCGCTCGGTGCCGTTGACGATGAAGGTGCCCTTCTCGGTCATCATCGGGAAATCACCGATGAAGACGGTCTGGGACTTAATCTCCTGGGTGTCGTTGTTGATAAATTCTGCGGTGACGTACAGTGGCGCCGAGTAGTTGATGTCTTTCTCTTTGCACTCGTCCACGGTGTTCTTCACCGGCTCGAAGCGAGGCTCCGACAGGGACAGGGACATGTTGCCCGAGTAATCCTGGATCGGAGAAAGCTCCTCGAGAATATCCTCAAGGCCGCTCGTCACGCGTGCGTCTTCGCCGCGCTCTGCCTGCTCGCGCTCGCGCCACTCGGGGGTGCCGATGAGCCACGCGTAAGAATCGAGTTGTAGATCGAGGAGGCCCGGGACGGCGATAGGCTCGCTGATTTTAGCGAAGGAGTATCGCTTCGGGGCTCCAGGGATGTTGGCCACTGACTTGGTCTGGCGGGAGACTGCCAAGATGGGTCCTTCCAGTACCTCTGGCGGATTGCGGCCCCACCCTGGCCGGTGAGGTGCAAAACCGCTGGTAGATTTAGCATTCGGTCTGCTGTGGAATGACTGGGTTTAGAATGCACAAAATCACCTTGTCAAGTCGGTTTTACCATCACCGCTCGAAAGGCTAAATGTGCACTAAAGATCCAGATTCCAGCGCAACGAAATAGCCTATAGCATAATGGCGGCCTTGTAAAGGCGAAACGCGCCCACGGCGTGTCGCTACGTAGATCCGCACGCGCGGGCCCCTAGCACGCGCAGCTAGCGGGAGTGGCGGCTAGTGGGACGTCGGAAAGCGCCTAGCGCCCCAAGCAACACCAGAAGCGCACCGATTCCGATGCCGCCCCAGCGCACCCACTGCCCCACAGCACTCCGCGGGAAGCACTCGGCCTGCTGGAGCAGCTCCGCGCGGGATTCCTCAGAAGTCGCACCATTGAAGGCGAACTGCACCTCACGCTCGTTACCCTCGCGGTCGGCCCAGTAGTCCTTGATATCGACGTCCATGCCCACGACGAGTCCGGTGGCTTGATCCACGTAGAGGTCCCGGGTTGCGGCGTGGAAGAGGTAGCCCTGCTCGGTGGAGCCATCCTCGTTGCTCAGCGTGGTCGTCGTGCTGCCAGCATAGAGGGTAGCCACGTTGGTGGGCTCAATCTCCTGGCGGTAGCGGTAGACCGTGCGGCCGTCGATGTCGAGGGATTCTTCGAAGACGGCGTCGGCCGCCTTGCGCAGCACCGGGTCAAAGACCGGGTAGGTAGTCTGCTCGGCATCGGCGGGCAGCTTCAGCCAGTAGCCCTCGACGGGCACCTCCGCCGTGGGCGAGCCCATGGTGTGGGAGAGCGCCGCCGGGCCCGTGGCCTCACCGCTGAGGCGGTCAACGGGATAATTCCACACGCGGGCAAAGCTTAAGTCCTCCACGTTGCCCGTGCCGCCGCGGATGGCGGACTCCCCCACTCGCAGCGTCGCCGTCTCCTTGTCTGCTGGGTCCTGGATGTCCAGGTTGAGCTGATAAGTCATCGGCCCCTCATACTGCGTAACGCCCTCCGCGGATAGCTCCTGCGCGGTAGCATTGTCATCCTGCAAAGTCCACGTCGTGTCCTCGATATCCAACGGCAGGCGCGGACTAAAGCTCAAGAAGCTCGACGCCGTCAGGCCGGCCGCGATCAGCGCAACGCCGAGGCCGAGCAGGAGGACGGAGAAGATGCGGGACTTGGGCAGCATGGTGGCTTATCCTACCGATTCGTTTGCTCAAAACACATTTCCCCGGAGGGTGCGTTTCAGATTCACGTGGCGTTGACGGGGGGCTACCGGAGCGTTTAATAGTCTAAGGATAAGTGCTCCACATCACACTTGAGATCGCATCGGCAGATTGCAGGAACCAATGAAGAATGACCCCCAAAGCAAGAACAGAGACTTCCGCCTCTACCTATGGTCAGACCTCGTGGCTCAGATAGCTGGGGTGGGAGCCGGGCTTGCTATTCCAGTGGTCACTCTACGCTTGAGCGATAGTCTTACCCTTGCCGGCCTGTATGGAACCATCACTGGAATTGCGGCACTGGCAGGCGGCATCATCGGCGGCTCTCTTGCGGATATGTGGCGCCGCAAGCCACTCATCATTGTGACCAACGCGCTGGCTGGGGTACTCAATCTCGCATTAGCTGGTCTCATCCTATCCGGCGGCTTCTCCCCCATCGTCTTCGGTGCGCTACTCGGGAGCATGATGCTCTTTTACCGAATAGGCCAAGCTTGCTCCGACCCTTGCCTGCCCCAGCTCGTTGAAGAAGAACAGCTCGCCGCCAAACAAGGGCTCATCCAAGCACGTCTGCAATTTGCGGGACTCATCGGCCCCACTGTGGGCGGCGCACTTCTAGAAGTCAATGTGGCTCTGCCCTTCGTGTTTGTCGGTCTGGCAAATTTCCTCACCATCGTCTTCTTCCTCTTCATCAGGGCTAACCTAGACCCCGCAAAGAAGGCAGAGAACAAGCTCCTACGCACAACCAAGGAAGGCTTAGCCATCGTGGCTCGCTCGCCCCTACTTCGCGGGCTCATTGCCATGCAAACACTGTCGAACTGTGCAATTAACGGCTCACTGTTCATGGCCGTCCTCATACTGGAGGAGGGGAACAACCCTGGATGGGTAACGGGACTAGCCCGCACGTCCATCGGCCTCATCGGGATTGTGGGTGCTTTGTCGACGGGTTGGATGCAAAAGAAGTTTTCCTTCGCAGCCCTTCAGGTAGGCACATGTGCCTGGGTTGCTGCATCAATCGCATGTGGTGCCCTGCTCAGCCCCAGCCTGTTGATGATCATCCCGCTAGGACTGTCCGTTCTTACAGCCCCAGCCGCCGGCGCGGTAACCTATGCCGCACTCCACAGGCTTATGGCCGAAGAAACATTTGGCCGAGTCACCAATATCCAAATGAGCACCGTCGTTTCACTCTCTAGTGTGTGGTCGACCCCTCTGGCCGCAATATCTCATCGCTGGACCTTGACCACTGGTTTGTGGGCAAATGCGCTCGCCGGGCTCCTCGCAATCGGGCCCGCCCTCATCTTTGTGCGCAGAGCCGATCGCGCCCTTGCGCAAGCAGACGCGAAGGAGAAAGAGGACTCCCCTAGCCACTCATAAGCGTAAGTCAACTGTTTCTATGAGTGAGAGTCGGCTTCTTCTTTGTGATTCCACGGAACGATAGCGCTGACATCCGTGATCTGGCGAGCTTTCCACAGATCGTATTCCTCTTGGAGTCCGAGCCAGAACTCCGCGGAGTTCCCAAAGTAGGCCGACAAACGCAAAGCCATATCGGCACTGATACCGAGCGTACCGCGGGTAATTTTGGAGACTTGAGAGCGGGTAGTGCCAATGTCGTTGGCCAGGCGATACTGGGTAATACCACAGGGTTTGAGGAATTCTAGGAGAAGGATTTCTCCAGGATGCGGAACAGGAACAACATCAACATGAGTATGCGCGTCAGTGGTAGTCGATAAAGTCAACGTCAACAGCTCCTTCGGGTGTCCACTTGAATATGATGCGCCACTGCGAGTTGACGCGAATTGAGTAGTAGCCCTCTAGGTCACCCTTGAGCCGCTCCAACCGGTTTGCTGGTGGAATCCGAAGGTCCGTGACATTTACAGACCGCCCAATCATAAGTAACTTGCGGCGCACTACCGAACGCAATTCCGATGGAATATATCGCGGCGGCACACCATCCTGATGGAACCGCTCGAGACTTCTACGCCGAAATTGCACACCCCAATAGTGTCTCTTTTTGACCCTAGTGTCAAGACCTGACACGAAATGTTTAGAATCCGCTGGGCCATCGGGGTCCCGACAAAACGGGAACAACCCCGCACCGCGCAAAAAGCGGAACGGGGTTGTTGGAGCGCAGCGAGTGTACTGCGCAGGAAAGCTTTAGTAATTCAGGTGAATTACTTGAGCTCGACGGAAGCGCCAGCCTCTTCGAGCTTAGCCTTAGCAGCGTCAGCGTCGTCCTTGGAAGCACCCTCGAGGATAGCCTTCGGAGCACCCTCAACGAGCTCCTTAGCTTCCTTCAGGCCCAGGCCGGAGACGATCTCGCGGACAGCCTTAATAACGCCGATCTTCTTAGCGCCAGCGTCGGTCAGAACGACGTCGAACTCGGTCTTCTCTTCCTCGGCGGCACCGCCGGCAGCCGGGGCACCAGCAGCAACAGCAGCAACCGGAGCAGCGGCCTCAACGTCGAAGACCTCCTCGAACTCCTTGACGAACTCGGAGAGCTCGATGAGGGTCATTTCCTTGAAAGCTTCAATGAGCTCGTCCTTGGTGAGCTTAGCCATGATTGGCATCCTTTCTCATTGTTCCTAGCCGCACTAGGCAGCCAGATAAGTGTGTGTGTTTAAGTTGTGCGCCTGTAAGTGGCGTCTTAAGCTTCCGCAGCCTTCTTGTCCTGCAGGGCCGCAGCGGTGCGGACCATCTTGGTTGCAGGAGCGTTGAATACGGCGGCAGCCTTTGCCATAGAACCCTTCATGGCGCCAGCCAGCTTTGCGAGGGTGGTCTCGCGGTTGTCCAGCTTGGCGATGGCCTCAACCTGGTCGGCAGACAGAGCGTTGCCGTCCATGTAGCCACCCTTGATAACGAGTGCCTTGTTGTCATCAGCGAACTTGGTGATGACCTTCGCAGCATCCACTGCCTCGCCCTTGATGAACGCAATAGCGGTCGGGCCAGTCAGGTGCTCGTCAAGACCCTCGATGCCAGCTTCGTTGGCAGCGATCTTGAAAAGGGTGTTCTTGGCGACGGAGTACTCAACGTCAAAGCCGAGGTTGTTACGCAGCTCCTGGAGCTGACCCACGGTCAGGCCACGGTACTCGGTAAGCACGATGGAGTTTGCACCCTCGAGCTTCTCCTTCAGTGCCGCCAGGTCTGCGGTGTTCTTCGGGTTTGCCATTTTCTACTTCGCCTCCTTTCGAAACATCTCTTGTGTTTTCCGCCGGGGCCTTCCCCACTCCGCTTGCCCGATGGACAACCGAAATAACAAAAGCCCCGTGCAAGAGCACAGGGCGCGCGCGGAAATCCGCGCTTATTCGCAAAGTGTCTCCTGCGTGGGCCGCCCTCTAGGATGAGGAACCTTCGATCCGGATATCCGGATGACCGACGGTCTTCGGTGAACTTTGACTCGGCCTCAGCGGGCCGTTCAAACTTCGCTAGGTACCTTACAACCCGACCTGTCATAACTCCAAATCGCTCCGCTGAGAGCTTTCGACGCGGGTTCCTGCATGAACGTTGTCAGTCGCTGAGCACTCCGCGCGGAACGATGACGGGGGCGTCGCTGCGTGGGTCGTCCCAGATCTCGACGTTGATGCCATAGGCTGCGGCCAGCACTTCTTTCCGCAACGCCTGGCGGGGCGTTCCCTGCGCGATGACCTCGCCGTTGTTCATGACCACCATGGTGTCGGAGTACTGCCCGGCCAGCATGAGATCATGCAACACGACGACGACCGTTTTCCCAGCGTCGGCTTGCTTGCGCACGAGCTGCAGAACGCTGATGGCATGGGCTGGATCGAGGAAGGTTGTGGGTTCGTCGAGAAGCAGCACTGGCGTGTCCTGCGCCAAGGCCAGCGCGAGCCACACCCTCTGGCGCTGGCCGCCCGAGAGTGCCGCGATGTCACGGTCGATGAAGTCCGTAATGCCAGTCTCCACGCAGGCCTGCGCGATGATGTCGCGGTCCTTCGCGGACAGGCCCCGACTACGGCCCAGGTGCGGGTAGCGCCCGCGCGCGACGAGCTCGCCCACCCGCAGCCCATCCGGTGCCATCGGCTGCTGCGGAAGAAGCGCCACGTGGGCAGCTGCTTCTTTCGGGCTCATAGCGTGCACGTCCAGCTCGCCGATGCGCACGCTCCCCTGCCGCGGGCGAAGAACCTTAGACAAGGTCTTCAGCAACGTGGACTTGCCGCAACCATTCGGTCCAATGAGCGTGGTGACCTCCCCCGGGCGGGCCACCAAGTCAACACTCGACAGGATGTCTTCCCCATCCTTATAGCCAGCATGAATACCAGTGGCCGTAATTTCTCTGTCTTTCACTCGCTTTTATCCTCTCCGCCGTGCGGCATTCCACACCAAGATGACCAGGGCGCACCCTCCGATGATGGAGGAGACTGCACCCACCGGAGCGTCCATCGGCAACGCTCCAGCAATGACAGCGCACGCGCTCAACAAGGCAGCGCCTGCAGCACAGGAGACCAGTGGCACAGGCGTGGGCGTCCGGGCAACAATGCGCCCCACATGCGGGGCCAGAAGCGCGATGAAACCAATGGGACCGGCCACGGATACGGTCACCGCGCAGATGCCCGTAGCTGCCACCAGCAGCAGCGCCCGTGTTCGCGTGATGTTGACCCCGAGGGAAAGGGCCGAGAGATCATCATGCGCAAGGAGCGGCAGCTCCCGAGCACACCACAGGCCAAGCACCACAAAAGGAGTCAACCCCACGAGCAAAGGAAGAATGACCTCCATCCGCACGAAACCCGTGGTGCCCGCCAGCCATAGCTGGGATTGCGCCGCACGGAGGATCTCGGCTGCACGCAACAAATACGCCACCAGTGCATGAAACAGCAGCGACAGCGCGATTCCGACGATAACAATGCGGTTGCTCGTGCCAATTCCTCCAAGCGCTACCAGCAGAATGGCCGCTAGCACCGCACCCAGCAGCGCGAGTCCCGCCCGCCACCAGAACATGGAGAGCCCCTCAGCGAGGAGAGGCCGGGAGAGCACCGTTCCAAGGACCACCATGACGGACGCGCCACCAGTCACGCCAAGGATGTCCGGCGAAGCCAGCGGATTGCGCGACATCGACTGCGTCCACGACCCCGCCAGTCCGAGCGCGGCACCCACGATGAGGGTCGCTAGCGCTACGGGCATGCGCAGGTCCCAGACAACGCGAATCTCACTTCGGCTTCCCCCGCCGTTGAGAATCTCGAGAACCTGCCACGGACTCAAGTCCACTGGGCCCTGCCCCAGCAGGAGGACATAGGAGCTTGCCGCGACCAGAACAAAAAAGCAGGTGGCCACCCATATCCATGTCCGGCGTTGCCGCTCTTGGGAACGCAGATGCTTGACGACGTCCCCCTTCACCCGCCCACTCATAGTTTGTACTCCCCTCGGTGCACGGCCCAGATGAGAAATGGCGCGCCGACGAAGGCCACAACGATGGACATCTCCAACTCTGAAGGGCCCGCGATGAGGCGACCGAGAATATCCGCAGCGAGTACGGAGCAACCACCGAGTAATGCGGCAGGAGCGATCATTGCGGCGACTTCTGGCCCCGTAAGCCGGCGCAACAGATGCGGGATGGCAAATCCGACGAAGGCAACAGGTCCCGTCGCTGCGGTAGCGCAGCCCGCTAAGATGACGATGCTCAAGGCGGCACCGCGCCGCGTTAGCGAGGGCGAGCCACCCAAGGCAACCGAGGATTCCTCCCCCATTGCCAAAAGATCGAGCGGGCGTGCCACACGTGCGGCAATGATAAGCCCGACGAGCAATCCGATACCCGCGATGGCGACATCCTCAGGGCCGCGCCCGAACGTGGAGCCGATGGTCCACCGGCGCATGCTGTCGAGGACATCCGTGGAGTACAGGCCGATCAGCATGGCGCCAGAACTCAAGGCAGCAGCAACTCCTGCGCCGACCAAGACCAGCGTCAAGGGATCCTGAAACCGCCGAGATACACCCAGCACTAATGCCGTGGCCAGGCCGGCGCCTACAAGGGCGAGCGCGGTCCGCATCCCGGTTGAGGTGGCGACACCTAGCGCCGTCCCGAGGGCAACCAGGAACGATGCTCCCGCGGTGATACCGATGAAGCCCGGATCGGCCAAGGGGTTTCTAGTCCAAGACTGTGCGATAACACCGGATACCGCGATGGCCGCTCCCGCGAAGTAGGCCAAGAACGTGCGTGGGATGCGCAGATCCCACACGATGTTCTCGATATCTGCTTCGCCCCCGTGGAGGAGAGCAACAAACAGATCAGACAACGGGATAGCCCTTGACCCCACTACCAGCGAGCACAGGAAAAGGAGAAGGGTCGCAATAACGAGTCCCGTGGTCAGCCGCGCGCGGCTTCTCCCCCGCGAGTCCAGCGTGGCCGCCTTGTCGTCGTGGTGTGTGCCCGCAGCACCGTGGATAGCGTCAGCCTTCCTCGGTAGTGCGAGCACTTAGAGCTGCTCTTCGAACTTGTTGACGGCCCACGGGATCGTCAGCGGGTTCGGCACGCTCATCGCATTGCCGGTGTCTGTGTCCAGGTAGCGAACACGGCCATCCGTGACCACGTCCAGGCCTTGGAATGTGGAATCCTTCTTCAGCTCATCGACCGCACCGTTGTAATCCAAGACGAACAGATAGTCCACATTGTTGAGCTGGGAGTAGTTTTCCGGGGCATAGTCCACGAAGAAGCTGGAACCATCGCCCTGCAGTTCCTTGGGGATCTCAAAGCCGAGGTCTTCGATGAACTGGCCACGGCCGTCTTCTGCCGTGTAGAGGCCCAGCTTCCCGTCATAGGGCATGAGGATGGCTGCGCGCTTGCCCTGCAGCTCCGGGTGGGAGTCCTTGAACTGCTCAAAGGCGCCCTCTGCTTGGTCAATGAGCTTCTCCCCCTCCTCTTCCTTATCCACGGCAGAGGCGATGGTCTTGACTTGCTCATCCCAGGGGATCTGCCAGTCCTCGAAACCTTCGGGCTTCACGGTCAGCGGGGCGATATCCTCGAGGGATTTCTTTGCCTCCTGGTCCACTGCCTGGTTCACGGCGATGATCTGTGTGGGGTCCGAGGCAGTGACCTGCTCAAGAACCTCGGCCGTGAAACCGGAGGCGGTGTTATAGATCACCTCGGGCTGGGCATCTCCCAAAAGCTCCTTCGCCCATGGACCAACTCCGGAGGGATCACCATCCCCTTTCGCACCCCAGGGGGCCACAGCAACGGGAGTAAGTCCGAGCGCCAGCACGGTATCGGCATCTCCCAGCCCAAGGCTTGCAACCCTGGGCTCGTCTGCGCCGGCCACGCCCGCGCTGTCATCGCCGCTTCCACGTGAGCAGCCCGTCAGAGCAATCGCTACCGCCGAGACAATCGCAAGCACGGCTTTCGCGCGCCGGTTGATGGCAACCATGGAATAAACCTTTCCTTCACTGCGAACGGGCACGTGAGCATACGCACCCCCTAATTTATTTGAGCCTAGCCTAACCTATACTTTATGATGGTTTCAAATCTCCCTCCTACCTAGGAACACACCCCTTGACACATCACCGCCTACTACCCGTCACCCTCACCGGGAACACCCGCCTCAAGCCACGGCTACACCGACTAACTTTTCACTCACCAGCGTTTGGTTCCTACCCGTTAGCCGGGCCTGACGAATACTTTGGGCTCCTCATGCCCCAAGACGGGCAGGATTTTTCGCCCTTCCCGGTCGACGATACCAATGTTCGCGCCGCCGTCATGGGATTGCCCGCCAAGATTCGCCCAGCATTGCGGTGGTACACGATTCGCAGGCTCAATCATGACGCCCACACTATCGACGTCGACGTGGTAACCCATGGCGATAATGGCCCGGGCACGCACTGGATCCGCAAGGCTCAACCTGGGGATACCGCAGGACTATATACGGGACAAGCACGGTGGCAAGAACCTAGGAAATCACAACTGTTACTCGCGGACGCCTCCGCTCTTCCGGCGCTGTGGCACATCCTGGAACATTACGAAGCTTTCTCACCGGACGCCTTGGGCGGGGTCGACGTCGTTGCACTGGTCGCAAGCGACGACGAAATTGAGGATGGATTTGAGGAAACGTGGAGCGGCAAGGTTCGCTCGCTCACCATGGTTTCCGCTCCGCACGAGGAGCACATTGCGCGTGCCAGACAGCTCCTTGACTCTCGTTTCACCCCGGATACTGCACCCGATTCGGTATGGGTATCCGGCGAAGGGGACCTCGCCAAAGCAGTGCGCGCCATAGCTGTGCACGACTGGGGTGTGCCGCGCGAGGACGTCATCTGGTCCGTCTACTGGATTCAAGGAAAGCCGCGGCCTTAACCCCCTCTGCACGCGTCACAACAGGAAAGCAATCGTTCCACTTTAAGGTGGACCCGTATGCTTCAGTGACATGAAGGACGCTACGGAGCCGGTGCTACTTGGAAGGAAGAAGAAGGACCAAAGCATTGGCACCTTATGCCAAACCTTGCATGCTTTTACCTGGGCTTTCTTGATTCAGCGCCCCAAATGGTGTCTTTAGTTTGGTCCTCTAGCCCCCGTCTTCGCCTGTACCCCAAGCTTCACCCCCTGAGCTACGGACTAAGACACACATTTTGACCCTTAATCACCTAGCTGCGGTGGTGGGGCCTAAACGACAGGATGTGTTGGTGAGGTTGTCTGGTTAGCCGGCCTGGCGTGCTGGTATTAGGATGATTTCACTTATCCGGAGGGATAACCCAGCCTCGGGTGTTGCGCGGGTTTATCTAGTAACACCGTGGTGGGTTTCGAGTAACGCGATGGTGAGTATCCAGTAACGCCTTGGGGGACGAGGCAGGTGACCGCGCAACTACAGGGCGCGCGGCATTGACAGAGGAGTCCAGTTGTGACTGACTACCGGGCGGTGATGGACCTTGTGCTCAAAGGTTGGTCCGTCCGCCAAATCCGTATCACCGTGGGGTGTTCGCACACCACAGTCCAAAAAGCCCGCGAGGCGCTCGAAGCTTCAGGGATCACTACCGAAGCCCAACTTGCGGGATTGAGCAGTGAATCATTAGCCGGGCTGTGGCAAAGACAAGCTCGACGCACAGGTGAACAAAGCTCGTGCATCGGCAGCTGCCAACCAGGGTCAAAACGGTGCAGCCGGAGCGCCCGTGAACCAAGCCCCCTTCAACCCCGCTGCTCCGCAGCAGTTTTCGAACTCGTGGCAACAGCCAAACCAGCAGAACGCCGGCGGCTGGAACCAGCAGCCGTCCGGCTCAGGCTCGACCAGCTGGAACCAATCGAGCCAGCAGGAAAACGGTTCCAACGACTGGGCTCGTCCTAAAGCAAGCTACGACACCGACGGCTCTTCTGGTTCCGCGGATCCCGAAAAGAACCAGTGATCCGGAGCCTGTGGGCGAGAGTTTCGCTGCCGCCCCAGGGCAATCACAGGAGCGACACTCGAATCAGGCGTGCCAGAACTGAAGCGAATTGATCGGGTGAAATTGACGCGTGGGGCTGCACCTGCAGCACATAACGCGACACCAGAGCCCCCAGCAGGACAATCGAGTTCTGCACTACCGCGTCGGCGGTGCTCAGCCGAGGGTGGCCCGGATGCTGTGCCCGTAATCGGAGAAGGAGTTCTTCGGCACCGGCAAGAATTTCACGCTCGAAGTAACCGGATACGATTGCCCTGGTGTCGTCGTCTTTCATTGCGTATCGAAACGCTGGCAGTACTCGCTCTTGAAAGGGAGACGACTCGCAATAGGCAACGAACGTGCGGGCAAGCAGTTGAGGGAACTGGCCAGGCGGGAGTTCCGGGACCGAACTTACTGAGCGCAATATCGCGGACGCACTCAACCCATCGAGCACTGCTTCGCAAAACAACGCATCTTTGCTGCCAAAATAATAATTCACCAAAGCGTGATCCACGTCTGCTTCAGCTGCGATTGCTCGAAGCGTCGTGCCTGCATATCCATTCTGGAGAAACTGCATCTTAGCTGCATGAAGAATGAGTTCTCGACGCTCCGATGGTCCGCTCGGGCGACCGCGGCGTTTATTCACCATGCTGGAAATGCTAGCTGGCGAACGGTGACACTGTCACTATGAAACCAGACCCGGATACTCCCGCAGTTGCTATGCGGAACGCGCGAGCCCGAATCCTCCAGCCTGTTTCCTTCACCTTGCCTCGAGGTTCGATAAGCGCGCTTGTCGGCCCTTCAGGATCAGGCAAGACCACGTTGATGCGCATGATCGTTGGCACGCAGGCTCGTGTCGACGGCACTGTGCACGTGCTTGGACTGCCCGCAGGTCATCGCCAACTGCGCACCAAGGTCACGTACGCAACCCAGCAAGCTAGCGTGTTCGACGAACTCTCCGTGCGAGAGAACCTTAGCTATGTCGCAGACATTTACGGGCTTCGCCGCAACCGAATCGACGGAGTGGTCGACCAGCTCGATCTGACCGCCAAGATCGACGAGCCGGTGCGCAAGCTCAGCGGTGGTCAACGCAGCCGCGTAAGTCTTGCGGTCGCCCTACTGCCAGATCCGGAACTTGTTGTCCTCGACGAGCCAACGGTCGGCCTCGACCCCATCCTGCGAGCCCAGATGTGGGACCTGTTCAAGGAGCTGGCCCACAAGGGCACCACGCTGATTATCTCGAGCCACATCCTGGATGAAGCCGAGCACTGCGACAGCGTATTGTTCATTCGCGACGGCAAGGTGAGCCACACGCACCCGGAAACCATCAAACGCGAAACCGGTGCAGCGACGCTTGAAGCGGCATTCGTGGAGGCGATGACAAAGTGAGGGCAAGTTTTGCAGTGGCCAAGCGGGTCGGCAACCAGTTGCGACGGGACCCACGAACTCTCGCACTCATCTTCGTGTTGCCAGCTGTCTTAATGTCCTTGCTGTATTGGATCTTGAGCAACACTGGATTATTTGACCGCATCGCGCACGCAGTCCTCGGGGTGTTTCCGTTCCTCGTCATGTTCCTTGTCGCATCCGTGACCACGCTTCGCGAGCGCAGTTCCGGAACACTGGAACGAGCGCTCACAATGCCGGTGCGCCGGATCGACATCATCGGTGGTTACACGCTGACCTTCAGCCTGGTTGCGGTCGCACAAACGCTGATCACCGTTGTTGTCTGCACCCGGCTACTCGACTTGGATATCGAGGGATCACTCGCTGCGTTCGTTGGGGTCGCTTTGCTCAGCGCTCTTACCGGCACCACCGCAGGATTGTTGGCGTCTGCTTTTGCCCATACGGAGTTCCAGGTTATGCAATTCGTCCCCGCTGTTATCGTTCCCCAATTCCTGCTCTGTGGCGTTATCATGCCCCGGGAAGAAATGCCACATGCCCTCGAGTTGCTCTCGCACACCATGCCGATCAGCTACGTCGTCGACGCGATGCTCGCGTTAAGCAAAGCTCCTACCCCGTCTGCGTTTCCCAAGGGCGATCTGGTAACTGATATCGCCATTCTTTCTGGATTCTGCGCGGCATTCGTCGCGCTCGGCGCAGTGAGCTTGCGCCGGAAGACACCTTAGGAGGTCTGAGCGCCCGAGGTGAACTACGAGAGCGCGTGGTGAGCCTAGACGGTGTTACTCCATGGCGTCGCCGAGCAGGTGAGCGACTGAACATTCTTCGGCGTTGTCTAGGTTGATGCTGGCATTGATGTTGCAGAACGCCATCACCGAGATAATTCGGGTCGCCTGGTCACGGTTCACGTCGAGGTGTTCGATAGCCAAGGCGCGTAGGCGTTCGACCCCGTTTCTGGTCGCGGCGGCGATCTCATCGTCAGAGGTGGCGGCAGCCCAGGCATGGACCTGAATCGTGAGCAGGTCACGGTCTTCTGCGACGAGGTCGTCGTAGCTGGCGGCGAGTACAGGGAGACGTTCTTCTGCTGGAGTGTTCTCGACGGCAGCCGTCAGAGTTGCGATGATGCGGTCGCAGGCCGCCTCCCAGGCGGCGATGAACATCGCTTTCATGGTGCCAAAGCGCGCAAAACATTGTCATCCTGGGCAAATCCTCCGTCGGCAAAACCTAC
Organism: Corynebacterium sp. HMSC035E02; assembly: GCF_001836065.1. NCBI lineage: Bacteria > Bacillati > Actinomycetota > Actinomycetes > Mycobacteriales > Corynebacteriaceae > Corynebacterium > Corynebacterium sp. HMSC035E02. Next base: position 1,502 of record NZ_KV827365.1, on the reverse strand, counting down.
CTCGCACTCGCACTGCTCAACGCCGCCTGCCGACCGAAAGGACTACACAGCCAAGTTCTTCCGCACCGACACCCTGGCCAACCACCTAGCAGTGCTCAAACACGGTGACATTGAGCGGATGAAGTTCCTCGAGGAACTCCACACCGCGGATGTGCTCGTGCTGGATGATTTCCTCACCACCCCAATCGATGCCGCAACCGCGCATCAACTGCTGACCATCCTTGCTGAGCGAGAGCACCGAGGATCCACAATCGTGACATCCCAATTCACACCAGATGAGTGGTACAAGTCCATCCCCGACGCCGTCATCGCCGAATCCATCCTCAACCGACTCGTCGCCGGCGCCGAAATCATCGCACTCGAAGGAGACAACATGCGACTGACAACCTAACCCCCAAACCCCACAGTGCCTTGTCGTGGCTGCTGACTCCAGCCATGTCATCAACTGGTTCTGGTGTACGAAGGAATCTTCCTGGTCCTACATGCGTCTGCTGGACGAAATAGCCCCACCACAACTGGTGACCTGTGATGGGGATTCGGGAGGGCTTAAAGCACTACGCCGCTTATGGCCTAATACCCCAGTTCAACGCTGCATTGTGCACGTCAAACGCAATATCCAGCGCGCCACAGGCCTTCACCCCACCTCGCCGATGGGCAAAGCACTACAGCGGCTTTCCTTTGAACTGCTCGCCGTTGACAATCTGGATAAAGCAGCTGAATGGACAGTCAAGCTACATCAGTTCGGCACTGTATTTAGCGCCCAGCTCAAAGCCAGGACGTACGTCAAAGACGTGCCCTTCGAGCAGATTCCTAAATCCAAACGTGGCAACAAAAAATGGTGGTACACCCACGATGTTCACCGCGGAATCTACCTGCAGCTGAAGAAAATGAGTCAACACGGACACCTCTTTGCCTACCTCACCCAAGCTAAAGAAGGCCAACGCTTAGAGCGCACAACCAACAGCTTGGAAGGCGGGGTGAACTCGCAAATCAAGCAACTGATGCACGCCCACCGCGGACTGCGCGACGAGCAACAACGCATCACCTGCGACTGGTGGCTCTACCTCCACACGCAGTTGCCTGACGACCCTGTAGAGATCGCCATTGACACTGCCTACAACCACTCTATGGGAATACGCAAAGGCCACCTACGCTAAAACCCCAACCCCACCAACACAATCTGTCGTTTAACTCGACACGCCGGAAAACAACACGTTTTGTCGTTTAGGCCGGAAAACAACACGTTTTGTCGGCTTAAGGGACATTTCGTGTGGATAAATCGATACGGATTCCCGGAGCAGCCTGGGATAATGCCGTGATATTGATTTTGAATCGGTTCCAACAGCCCGATCGATGAAATCAACACCGGGTAGTCCTAGGTCTGTGGTAGGAGGTCTGCTGTTGGTGCGGTAAGGCCAATTCCTATGGCTAATAGGAATCGGCCGTCGTGTGACATGTGCGGCCATGGACTCGGGGCCTGACCCCCGGAAAGTAGACACGTC
>NZ_KV827364.1:317-3220 GCF_001836065.1 Corynebacterium sp. HMSC035E02 | reverse complement strand
ACGTGTCCACGATTTGCGGGCAACCCCAATCGGGCGTTATTAGTTTCTCAGAGTTTCCACTTATCCAAGCTGTTGAAGCTAGGGGAGCGCTATTGGAGTGGAATATCGACGAGCCCGAAAGGAGCCGGCCACGCATCACGATCACTGACGAAGACGAATGCGATTGGCTGTGGGAACTCATCGGAGAGCCTGCCCATGTTGAATTTGTACAGTCGGCGCAGAACCCCAACATGCGAAAAGCATTCAATGTCGCTGCTCAATGGAATCTGGAGACGTTACTGGCGCTTCGAAAGCTCGCTCATGGCCAGTGGCTACGAGATTGGTGGCCGACCAGTGCCGTTGATGGGGTACCCAAGCTGAGTGATGAGGGGCTGGTTCGTGAGATGAACGACGTGGCTATGCAGGTAGAAACAATCGTCGACGGGTATCAGTTTTCTCGTACTGAGGACACCTCAGTGTCCTTAAACAGAACAAGGGACAACCAGGCACAATCTGACTATGCTTTGGTCGCGGGCACAGTTCAAGAGTGTGCGATCACGGGCCCCATTTTTAGTGGTACATCCTCCCCGGCGTGGCAAGGGCTGCCAGCACATGTAGTTGATGCGACAGAGAATCCCGTTCACTGGCATGTCGAAGCGGCTCCGAATCCGGTGCTAGACATCCAAGTATTACTCGCTGATAAGCAGTCAAACGGTGAAGGCCTTGAGGTGCGGATGCTTCGCGGACCTGAGGAATTAGCCCACGGATATCTCGACAAGCGGGGGTTCGCGTCTGTGCCGTTAGGTCTCACGGTAGCTGAGGTATGGCTTCAAGATTGGACTGACGTGGTCGTACAAGTTGGGGTTGATGTCAACGAGAGCCAGGAAGTGCGCAACCGTATTAGGGCCTTTGCTCAGGAGCGACTGCGAGCTCGCGACAGGTTGAGCTTTGCCGAAGAGTGCGTTGCTCTTTATTGATTGAAGACATCGAATCCCCCCTTTGGGGGACCAGTTTTGTGAGTGGTAGAGCTAGCATTCTCCAATACTGAGGCTAGCTGGCACTCGAATGCACAGCTAAATGCAAAGAAAGGAACTCCAGTGAAGATCACTAAGTCTCTCGTATCTCTTCTTGCCGCCGTCTCGTTGACAACGCTCGCTGCCTGTTCTCAATCTGAAGGCGACAACGGCGAAAAGTCTGCGGACGCTACCACCGAAGTTGCTGCCAACGAGGCTGAAAAGACTGAAGACTCTAGTACAGATTCTGATGCGAATGCAGAATCAAACGACAGCGAAGATGAGTCTGCAAATGCAGATGCGAAGACCGCTTCAATCGGTGGAAGCTATGAAGCCACAGTTGATGGCCAGGCCATCGTGGTAGAAGACGAAACCATCGTATGCCAGGAGGCAGCTGGCACGATGAATCTCGCAGTAGGTTCCGGTACAGCTGGTATCTCCGCAATGCTTTCCACCGATGATAACCCCACGGTGAAGGGTGTCGGAATGATGGATGCAGATGGAAATACCCTGGCCTACGCTGAGGGTAGCCCGATGGGCTCCGCTACGGCGACGAAGGAAGGCGACAGCTACACCGTGTCGGGTGAGGGCATTGTGACCGATCCACAAAACCCGACCAGCATGGAAACGAAGCCGTTCGAATTAAAGATTACCTGCGGTTAATCAAGGTAAGACGTGGTGAGTGGGCAACAAGTCCTGACCTTGTGGTTTGCTGAGGCAAGCACTTGCTGGATCACGTGGCGCTGGGAAGGAGAGGAAGACGCGCACGCGTCTCGTCTTGACCCAGCGCTACGCCAGACTCTTCTCAACTTTTATGAGGAGGCATTGCCCAATGCTCGCCCTGCTGAATCTGCAGAGGAAGCGCTCGACCGCGCCTTGAGTGGTCCATTGGCCTCTCCACAAGAATCGGCGGATTTTGGGGCAAGACTAGCTGATGGTCTTCTTCCCACTGAACTGACCCAAGCGTTAATTCGACGTTCTGGGCATGGCGCCGAGCGCGTTTGCATGAAGATCCATGTATCTCCAACTGCAGCTCGGATTCCATGGGCACTCCTGCGTATTCAAACAGAAACTGCAGGAAATCATCGTACGCTACTTTTGGACTTTGCGGACGTCGCTATAGCTATTCCCCGCAATGCTTCCCGCCTTGCGAAACGCCGCGATAAAGGAGCTTCGCGTTTGCGTGTTAACGGAACACGGCGCGGGGTTGTAGCTGTCATCGATCCTAAAGTTCCTGGATACCAACCGACTTCGGCGCTGGGCTCGGTCCTGGGACCACCCCAAGACAACGATGAACTAGCAGCACTTTTAGGGCGGCGAACTGGAAACCTTATTCCCACAGCGACCGTTTTCTCTGAACTAGCTAGACGTAGTGATCTAGATCGCCGGTGGCTCAAGTCCGTACTGCCTAAAGCTTCCGCTTTTCTGTACGTGGGACACGTTAGCGTGGGACAGGACCTCACCTCCTCAGGGGCATCATCAGCACTCCACTTGTGTTGTGTTGATGACACGGGGCAGCACGATCCGTTGACCGCCGGTGAGATTCTAAGCGATGAAGAGTTCGTGTTCCCTGAACACGTGGCATTCATTGGGTGTGGTTCTGGTACGGACCATACTTTTCTCGAACCCATGGGTTTGTCTTTGGCCGCGCATTTGCGGGGCGCTCAGTACGTCATCGCTGCTTCGTGGACGATACCCACGGATTCATACCTTCCCTCTACACCGTTGCGGCGACTGATTCTTGCAGCCGATGAAGCATTAGATTCATCTAATCCGGCGCGTGCAATGAACTTGTGGCAACGTGACCGTGCGGAAGCGTGGTTTCGCGACGGCCACGTTAAGGACACCCCATTGCTTTGGGCGGCGATGCAGACTTTCGTGCGCTGACTAGTTGCGGAAACCGTGCACCGG
>NZ_KV827364.1:0-217 GCF_001836065.1 Corynebacterium sp. HMSC035E02 | reverse complement strand
GTTGCGGAAACCGTGCACCGGCGCCGGAATAAAGCCACCGCGGTTAATGAAGGTGGAGTTGCCCACCTGGTTGACCGGGATGACCGGAGCGTAGCCCAGAAGGCCGCCGAAGTTGACCTCGTCGCCAGCCTTGGTGCCAGGGGCGGGGATAACGCGCACGGCGGTCGTTTTATGGTTCATCACGCCGATGGCGGCTTCGTCCGCGATCATGCCGGCG
>NZ_KV827363.1:0-1744 GCF_001836065.1 Corynebacterium sp. HMSC035E02 | reverse complement strand
ATCAAACATGCGCTTGACCAGGTCAGGAAGTGTGGACTTGCGCTTGGCTTGGATTGTTGTCACTGGGACAAACGCACGCGGTGAAATCCCTTCAATGCCCATCATGCGCATCCGCTTCGCCACAGTCTTACGGTTGAGCGAAATGCGGTAGCGCTCGGTAAGTTCTGCGGTGATCCGCTGTCGATTTGGGGTAGTTGGTACCGCGAGTCCGCGTAGTTGGTACCGGTGTTCCGCGTATCCGGTACTGCAAGGGGGGTTTTCTTTCATAGTTGATGTTGGCGACACCACAATCCGCTGGTGTTGCGTCAACTTCTACTTGGAAGGAGCCGGTCCTTGTGGCCAACTTCAAGCAGATCATCGCGATGTGCCTTGATGGTGCTAGCTACGCGCAGATCACTCACGCATTGGGATGTTCACGACGGGAAGTATCCCGAGCAAAGAAAGTCATCAACGATGAGGCACTAACTCCAGAGTGTTTCCGTCAACTTCCACCGGGATGGTTCGATGATCGATTCAGCGACGGCCGGAGTAAGCGGTCGTTGTCCTATGACCAGCCTGATTTTCAGGCTCTTGCACGCAAGCTGAGAAGTACAAAGCATGTGACCAGGCACAAGCTGTGGATGGACTACTTGTCGCAGCCGTGTCCGACGGACAAGACAAAGTATCAGTACTCCCAGTTTTGCAGTGGGCTCAGTGAATTTCTGCGTGCCAATGATCTCGTCGAAGTTATCACCCATGAGCCAGGCCAAGAGCTTTACGTTGACTGGGCCGGTGACAAAGTGCCTGTAGTAGATCAGGCCAGTGGTGATACCGCGTTCAAGGCGTCATTGTTCGTCGCGGTCAGCCCATACTCAGGGCTGATGTATGTCACGGCCGCTGCGAACGAGAAGATGCCGTCGTGGATCGAGTGCCACGTCAAAGCGTTGAACTATCTTGGCAAAGTACCAGCAGTTATCGTGCCCGATAATGCTTCTACGGCGACTTATCGGCCGAAGAAGAACTCTACATACCGGATGGTCACTGATCGCTACGCAGCGTTTGCAGACTATTACGGGATCACGATTGTGCCGACCAGGCCCGGCAGGCCTCGTGACAAGGCAGCGGTAGAGCGTGCCGTGAAAATCGCTTACACCAAAATCCTGGGTTACTTCAGCAACGAGGTCTTTTGCAACCTCGATGAACTCAATGAGGCGATCGCGGAGCGTCTTGCTGATATCAACAGTGCAATGTGGGGTTGCCCGCAAATCGTGGACACGTAGTGGAGCTACCTAGTGGTTAGGCAGCTATTTCTTTTCTGCTGTTGATTGCGCCGGTGTGGTTCTCGAAGTCGACGGGGCTGACCATTCCGAGTGCAGAGTGCCGGCGCCGACGGTTGTAGACGACTTCAATCCAGTAGGCAACAGCCTTGCGTGCAGCATCACGGGTAGGCCATCGCTTACGGTCGTAGAATTCAGTCTTTAGCGTCGACCAGAACGACTCGGCCATCGCGTTATCGAAGCACACACCAGTACGCCCCACAGACTGGGCAATGCCCAGTCTGCTGCAGACCTCCCAGAGCTTCTCGCTGGTGAATTGCGTTCCACGGTCAGCGTGAAACACCAGTCCTTCAGGAACGTCACCGCGCAGCGTGTGCGCCATCCGCAGGGCCCGTTCAACTAGGTGTGTGTCTTGAACGCTATCCATTGCCCAGCCCAGTACCCTGCGGGAATGACCGTCGCGGACCGCGCACAAATACAACCAGCCC
>NZ_KV827362.1:0-73611 GCF_001836065.1 Corynebacterium sp. HMSC035E02 | reverse complement strand
ACGGAATATCTTCCTGCGGGGTGCTGGGGGTGCGGGGTTCCTCGGCAGCGTCGTGCGCGTTGTGAGCCTCTTGTGCTTCCTCGTAGGCGCGCTCGCGGGTGGCCGTGATCTTTTGGGCTACCGTCTGGGCCCAACGCTTCGTCTTCTTTGCCAGCGGGCCAGTCGGCTCCGTCATGGCCCACGTTCCGTCCTCGTAGAGCCACACGATGTCCCCAGTATGCGGATCCATGATGTAGTGCGCGCGCCCATCAGTCTTCATGTTGTGGTGGTGCTGGCACAGGCTGGCCAAGTTGCGCGGGTGCGTGGCGCCACCATCGGCGTAGTTAATGCGGTGGTCCATTTGGCACAGGTAGGCCGGCCGGTTGCATCCCGGAGCGCGGCAGGTGCCGTCCCGGCCCTCCACGTATTTGCGGATGAGCTCTGAACAAACGTAGCTGGCTGACTCCGGCGGCTGCGAGGAAAGGTCGCGCGTGCGTGTTGCGGGAATGTCCTGTGACGTCCAACCATGCCCTTGGACGAAGGTGGGAGCGTTGTCGATATCGCTGGCTTGATAGGTGTGCAGAATGACGGTCGCGGGCGGAGAGATACTGCCGGCGATGAGCTTCTTCAGGGCATCGGCCTGTGAAAGGCCGTTTTCCTTTGCTGCCTGCTTGATGTAGCCATCCAAAATCATGCCCGTGGCGCTATCGGTATTGAGCTCGAGGATGCCGCGCTCGCCAGTATCGGTAAAAGTATATGAGTCCTTCTTCGGGGAATCGCGGAAGGAAAAGGACTTGTTGATGCTCTTGCAGATATCGCGCACCTTGCGCCCAATCTGCGCCGGGGTGGGAAAGACCTGGTTCGGTGAGGTAGGGGTGAAGAAGGTGACAAGGGCGTCGTCGATAAGCGCGAGTGTTTCCGCAGGCAGCGCGCCCAGCTTGGTCAAGGTGCGGTCGATGGTGATGAGCGCTTTCATATCGAGCAAGAACTGGCTGTCTTGTAGGGCCTTGACCTGCGGTAGCTCCGTGAGGCGGTGCACGGCTAGACAGCATTCACTAACGGTGTAGTCCCCGACGCCAAGCTTGGCGACGAGCCTCTGGCACGCGACCCCGAAATCCTCATCGAGGTCTGGCATGGCGGCTACCCACGAGCGGTAGTCTGCACGGCGAGCGGCGCTGCGCTCCACGGCGAGGGCGCAGTCAGGGTTCATATGGGAAAAGTAGGCGGTTTGGGTGGCGGTATTCACGGTATCCCCCGAGATTGACGTGTCGATGATATGTTCTAAACGCACTATAAAATATGCCCCGGACATCTATCTCTACCTGGCATTATTGGGATATCTGGGAGGGGGTTATGGAGCCTGTATTTGTCGCTATACACCGAGTGGGGAGTGCCATCCTTCTCACCCCACAGGAGCTCATCGCGTACGTAAAATAGCGAACTATGTTGCCTCGACTCCTCACTCTTAACAGCCTGGTTATTTCGCAGACCAAGTCCTTCATGCAGGATGAATTCCTGATCGCCGATGACGAGGGCGTGCCCGTCGGGACGATTCTGCAGTCGACGAGCCTGAAGGACATGTTCTTCAACGCCTCCCGCAGCCTTCAAGTTGCCTTCACGGATGAGCAGGGAAACCCGCAACAGCCGCTCATGGTGATCAAGGATCCGCCCAACTTCGTGCAGGATACCTATGAGGTGTATCTGCCGGGCGTCGAGAAGCCCATGGCGATCGTGACCAAGCGGTTTGCCATGTTCAAGACGCGGCTGAGCCTAGAAATGGAGGGCTTTCCGGAGATCGAGATTGAAGGCGATGTCTGGGATTGGAATATCACGATTACCAGCCAGGGGCAGCCGCTGGCAGAGGTGCGCAACGAGTGGGGAGGCGTGGGCAGGTTCCTAGCCGGTAAGAATACCTACCGCCTCAGCATCGCGCCGGGGCTCGACCCGCAGCAGCATGCAGGGTTGATTGGTGCGGTCATGTGCATGGACATGCTGCGCACTAAGGCTCAAAACAGCAGTTAGCGGCGCACGAACCGCCAGCTGCCATAGGAGAAGAGCGCGGTGGCGAGTGCCGGGAGGCCGTAGGTGCGCACGGCCTTGCGTACCGAGCGGTAGTCGCGGATGAGCCAGCCTTTTTCTTCGGCGATATCGCGCAACTTGGAATCCGGGTTAATGGCCACGGGGGTCCCCACCATGGAGAGCATCGGGACATCGTTGGCGCTGTCGGAGTAGGCGGTACAGCGCTCAAGATCGAGGTTCTCCAAGGTGGCGAGCGCCGCCACGGCGTGCTTTTTACCTGGCCCGTGGAGGATATCGCCGACGAGGCGGCCGGTGAAGCGGCCATCTTTGACCTCCGCCACTGTGCCGAGCGCGCCCGTGAAACCGAAACGCTGCGCCAGAATCTGCGCCAGCTGCACGGGGGTGGCCGTGACCAGCCATACCTGCTGGCCAGCGTCGAGGTGCATCTGCGCCAGCTGCTTCGTGCCCGGGTAGGCCTTGCGGGCCATGGATTGGTCCACGATGCTCTCGCACAAAGCCACCATCTCATCCACCGAGCGGCCCTTGACAAACTCGAGCGCTTGCACGCGCCCAGCAGCCACGTCAGCGGCATTCTCCGAACCGGAGATGCGGAACTTGAGCTGCTTCCAGGCGATGGGCAGGATCTCTGAGAGCTTGAAGTAGCGACGCCGCGCGAGGCCCAAGGCAAACGACACGAGCGAGGACCCTTGGACCAAGGTGTTGTCCACGTCGAAGAAGGCGGCAGCGCCGACGTCCTGGGGGATGTCCGGGTCGGGCTCGGTTATGGAGCGCGACCCCGCCGATTCGAAGGACCCCTGGACGGAATCGATGCCAGAGGAGAAGGCATCCAGGTCGATGCCGAAGAGGTGCTCCACGGCGGCGGCTGCCGACGCCTCACCGGCCGTACGCTGGTGCTCTTCGCCGAGCGGGGCGAAAGCCTGTTGCTCCAGGAAATTGCGCAAGTTTCCCCTGCTAGCGGTCCAATTGGCAAGGAACTCGCGGGGAGAATCGGGCATACCAGGAGGGAGCGGGAGGGGCACGCGTTCAGCTTTCATAGGGTGGGCGGACTAACGTGTCCATAGTAAACCGCGAAACGTTCTACGTCCTACCGAGGAGAGCTTTATGTCCCACGTCGTCGAACTGATGGTGCGTACCACGTGCGGCTCCTGCGCGCGCGTTCTGGAGCAGATTACCCCGGTGGTCCGTCACGCTGGGGCAGAGCTTAAAGTGTGCAACGTCGATGAGGATGCGGAGCTGGCCATGGAATACGGCGATCGCGTTCCTGTTGTGGTTATTGATGGAGAGGAATTCTCCTGCTGGGAAGTGGACAATGAGGAGCTAGCGCAGGCGCTGGCGGACTAGCTTTCTGTGGGCACTTCCGTGAGTTTCGGAAACGAGATGACAACTAGTAGTCTTTTGGATGATCTATGTCATCCAAAGGGATGATGCAAAACTGGAGGGTTGTGCATGAGTGTGCTCGTCGTGGGCATGTCGCATCAGTCGGCGCCGGTGGCGCTGCTGGAAAAGCTGAGCATGGACGAGACCGTGCAGAATGACACTTGCCGGGCCATGGTGTCGGCGGGCTCGCTGAGCGAGGCGATGATTATCTCCACCTGCAACCGCCTCGAGGTATACACCGTCACCAACTCTTTCCACACCGGGGTCCAGGATGTCGTGCGCAACCTCGCTGACGTTTCCGGGGTGGAGGAGGAGAAGCTGCGCTCCTATCTCTATGTGCGCTATGCCGACGCCGCCGCTGAGCACCTCATGATGGTGGCCTCAGGCTTGGACTCGATGGTGGTAGGGGAGCAGCAGATCATCGGCCAGGTGCGCACCGCCTACCAGTTTGCTTCGGAGCAAGGAACCGTCGGCCCGCGCATCCATGCGCTGGCGCAGTCCGCGCTGCGCACCGGCAAGCGGGTGCATTCCGAAACCGAGATCGATGAGGCGGGCTCCTCCATGGTCTCCTTTGCTTTTGATCAGGCGCTGAGCCGCATGGGCAGGGAAGATCTCGCGGGCAAGCGCGTGCTCATCTTGGGCGCAGGCGCGATGGCCTCGCTCGCGGCAACGCACGCGGGGCGCCTGGGTGCGCAGCTAATTATCGCGAACCGCACCATTGCCCGTGCGGAGCGCGTGGCACAGCATGCCCATGAGGCGGGCGTGTACGCGGACGTTATCGACTTCTCGGAGCGCGCCCAGGCCTTGCGGGATGTGGATGTGGCAATTTCCGCCACGGGAGCCCAGGGTTTCACTATTACGGCGGCCGACGTCGAGCGCTATCACGTAGCCGACCGCGAGCTGATGCTCGTGGATCTCTCTCTGCCGCGCGATATTGATGACGCTGTGGCAGAGGTCGAGGGAGTCGATCTGGTCAACATCGAGAGGCTCAGCAACTCCCTGCAGGCAGCCGATACCGACCTGGCCGCCGGTACCAGCCCGCACACGCAGGCGCGGCGCATCGTCAGCGAAGAGCTGGAAGCCTATGCCTCTGAGCAACGCGTCCGCGACGTCGTCCCGGCGGTCTCAGCTCTGCGCAAGCGGGCCGCGAACCTGGTCCAGTGCGAGGTAGCGCGGCTGGAGCAGAAGCACCCGGAGCTGGACGAGCGCCAGATGGGAGATATCAATCGCGCGCTCAAGCGTGTCGCGGATAAGCTGCTGCACGAGCCCACGGTTCGCGCGAAGCAGCTCGCGGCCAACTCTGGAACCGTGAGCCATGAGACCGCGCTGCAGGAACTCTTTGGACTCCAGCTGGAGGGCAGCGGCGTCGCCGTGGACGTGGCGGAGCTGCCGGACGCCGCGCAGATGGAAGCCGCGGAAAGCACTAAGGAAGAAAAGGACGCATAGATGTTGAAGATCGGTACCCGAGGATCCCTCCTGGCCACGACTCAGTCGGGCCACGTGCAGGAGTGGTTGCAGCAGGAAGGCTATGAGGCTGAGCTGCACATCGTTACCACGCAGGGTGACGTCAATATGGCTCCCGTGGAGCGCATCGGCGTGGGCGTGTTTACCCAGGCCCTGCGTGAGGCCGTCGACCGCGGCGAGTGCGAGATCGCAGTGCACTCTTTTAAGGACCTGCCCACGGCTGCCGACGAGCGCTTCGACCTCGTGGTTCCGCAGCGCCAGGACGTGCGCGAAGCACTTATTGCCCGCGATGGCCTGACCCTCAAGGACCTGCCGGAGGGTGCGCGCGTGGGCACGTCTGCCCCGCGCCGCATCAGCCAGCTGCGCGCGATGCGCCCGGACCTGGACATCCGTCCGCTGCGCGGCAATATCGATACCCGGATGGGCAAGGTCACCAGCGGCGAGCTCGACGCCGTCCTCTTGGCCTACGCCGGCCTCGTGCGCGCGGGTTACGCGGATCGCGCCACCGAGGTCTTCGATCCGGAGTTCTTCATGCCCGCGCCCGCGCAGGGCGCGCTGGCCATCGAGGCAGTGAAGGGAACCGAGGCGGCGAAGGCCATCGCCCTGCTTGCCGACGCCCCCGCTACCGCCGCCACCCGCGCCGAGCGCACCGTACTTTCCCAACTGGAGGCTGGGTGCACCGCGCCGGTGGCCGCTACCTCCCACTGGGAGGGCGATCAGCTTGTCGTGCGCGGTGGGGTCTTCGCTCTCGACGGCTCCCGCCAGCTCATCGCTCAGGCTCAGGGAACAGCGGACGAGGCTGAAGAATTGGGGCGCGCGGTCTCCAAGGAGCTCTTCGCGCAGGGAGCTGCAGACCTACTGGCAGCGGAGTAATCGCACGTAGATTTTTGGTTTCGGGCCTTTTCCTTTAGTGTGTATCTAGCACACGATCATTGAGAGCAATGATTAAGGGCCCCTTAACTCGCGAGTGAGGGGCTTTCTTATCTCCATCCCGCGCCTGCCACGCTTCGGCGCCGGGGCACTCGGAACCCACAAACTAGAAAAGAACCTTATGAGCAATGCCGTGCCGGATACCCAGCCTGAGCTGGGTAAGTCTGATCTGGGCAAAGTCGTCTTCGTCGGTGCCGGCCCAGGTAATCCTGATCTGCTGACCGTCCGCGCCCGCGAGGTTCTGGAGACCACCGCTAACGTTGTCACCGACGCGGGGGTTTCGCAGGGCGTGCGCGACATGGTGGCGCAGCAGGTGCCGGTTCCGCAGGAGCTTCTCGACGCCGCCGAGGAAGAGTACGAGCGCATCTGCGCCGCGGCCAAGGAAGCGGGCGCGCGCCGCAAGCCGCCGCGCCCAGCACCGCCGACGGCGGCGGTCTTTGAGGAGGTCGAGGGGGACGTCGTCAAGCAACTGCGTAACGCGCTCGAGCGCGCCGAGGGCCACGACGTGATCCGCCTGGTTACCGGTAACCCGCTCAACCGCGAATCCATCAAGGCGGAGATTACCGCCGTGGCCAACGCAGGCATGGAATTCCAGGTGGTTCCGGGCATGTCTCTGCCTTCGACGGTTCCCTCCTTTGCGGGCATTGCTCTCGGTGCCACGTACACCGAGGCTGATATCACGCAAGGGGCGGACTGGGACGCGCTGGCCACCGCGACGCAGCCGCTGGTTTTGCAGGCCACGGCGGATGACCTGCCGGTCATTTCCGCCGAGTTGGTGGAGCGCGGAATGCCCGCGGAGACGGAAGCATATGTCACCGTTCACGGCACCACGCGCCTGCAGCGCACCCACGAGACCACGCTGGGCACGCTGGGCAAACTTGATGCTGAGCTGCCGGGCGAGCTCGTGGTCACGCTGGGTCGCAGCTTTGATGATCGCTCGAAGTACTCCTGGTGGGAGAACCGTTCGCTCTATGGCTGGCGCGTGCTGGTGCCGCGCACGAAGGAGCAGGCCGCGGCGATGAGCGCCCGTCTGGCTGGTCACGGCGCTATCCCGCAGTCGGTGCCCACCATCTCCGTGGAACCGCCACGCAATCCGGCGCAGATGGATCGCGCCATCAAGGGTATCGTCGAAGGCCGCTACAAGTGGGTCGTGTTCACCTCCGTCAATGCGGTGAGCGCGGTGTGGAAGAAGATTGCGGAACTCGGCCTCGATGCCCGCGATTTCGCCGGCGTGCACCTCGCCGCGGTGGGGCAGAAGACCGCCGATGCGATTCGCTCTAAGGGCATGGTCCCGGAGCTGCTGCCGCCGGCAACGAAGCAGAACGCCGAGGGTCTCGTCGAGGTTTTCCCAAACTATGTTGAAGACATCGACGCTGTGGGGCGTGTGCTGCTGCCGCGCGCCGATATTGCAGGCGAGGCGCTGGTGACTGGCCTGCTGGACTTGGGCTGGGAAGTCGATGATGTTGTGGCCTACCGTACCGTTCGTGCGGCCCCGCCGGCCGCGGAGATCCGCGACATGATCAAGACTGGCGGTTTCGACGCCGTGGCCTTTACCTCGCCGTCGACGGTACGCAACCTCGTCGGCATTGCCGGCAAGCCGCATGCCCGCACCATCATCGCCTGCATCGGCCCCTCCACCAAGGCGGCGGCCGAGGAAGTGGGCCTGCGCGTGGACGTGGTCCCGGAGGTCGCGGACGTGCCGATGCTTGTCGACGCCCTCGCTGACCACGTCGCGGCCCTGCGCGCTGCCGGCAACCTTCCTGCTCCGCGCAAGAAGCGCCGCTCGCGCAAGAAGACGGCGTAGACCGCTTCTGGGCGGGCAGGAGAGGGGCGACTAGAGTCGAGAAGGTAGTTCAATTTTCTCGTAGCTCAAAGGAGAGTTTTTACTCATGAGCATTGCTCGCCGCCCCCGCCGCCTACGTCAGAACCCGGCTTTTAGGGATTTGGTTGCGGAAACCTCGCTGCGCCCCTCCGACCTCATCCTCCCGATGTTCGTGGTCGACGGTCTGAACGAACCCCGTGATATCCCCTCCATGCCGGGCGTGCAGCAGCACAGCCTGGATTCCCTCAAGCGTGCCGCGCACGAGGCCCTCGATGCGGGCGTGACCTGCGTTGACCTCTTCGGCGTGCCGCGCGAAGAGGATAAGGACGCGACCGGCTCCGTGGCCTGGGACCCGCAGGGCATCCTCAACGTGGCGATTGCGGAGCTGCGTCAGGAATTCGGCGATGACCTCATCGTCATGGCGGATACCTGCCTCGACGAGTTCACCTCCCACGGCCACTGCGGCGTGGTCGATGACCAGGGCCGCGTGCTCAACGATGAAACCGTGGAGCTCTACCAGGATATGGCCCGCTCCCAGGCCCGTGCTGGCGCGCACATGGTCAGCCCTTCCGGCATGATGGATGGTCAGATTGCCGCGATCCGCGAGGCCCTCGATGAGGCCGGCCACGAGGATGTTGCCATCATGGCCTACTCGGCCAAGTACGCTTCGGCCTTCTTCGGCCCCTTCCGCGATGCCGTGGGCTCCTCCCTAGAGGGGGATCGCCGCACCTACCAGCAGGACCCGCGCAACTTCCGCGAGTCCATGCTGGAAGTGGACCTGGACATCGAGGAAGGTGCGGACATCGTCATGGTTAAGCCTGGCCTGCCGTACCTCGATGTGCTGGCCGGTGCCGTCGAGCGTTCCTCCGTGCCGGTAGCTGTTTACCAGGTCTCCGGCGAGTACGCGATGATTCAGGCCGCTTCCCAGAACGGGTGGATTGATGGCGAGGCCGTTATGCTGGAGTCCTTGACCGCGTTCAAGCGCGCGGGCGCGGATCAGATCCTGACCTATTTCGCCACGGACGCCGCCCGCTTGCTCAAGTAAAAGGAGAATCGTGACGTTCAGCCCGAACACTACGCCGTCGGCACACAAGCCGACGGAGCAGAATAAGGAGCCGGATAAGGAGCACGCCAAGCGTACCGAAGCCGTCTCCCTCATGCTCAAGGTGTGGACCGTTGCCCTGGTGCTCGAGGTGGTGCACCTGGTCTTAAGTATCGTGCTCACCTTGCTGAACCGCGATGAGCTCTTTGCCCAGGCCCGCAAGACCGCGGAGTCTGCGGCGGAGAAGTCCGGGCAGGACGTCAGCGATGCCTTTGTGCAGCTCGTGGGTTATGGCTCGGTGGCGTTCAGCTCGCTGATTTCACTCGCCATCGTCGTGCTGCTGGGCATCATGCTGGGCTTTATCCACAAGAACTCCAAGGCAGCCGGTACTGGCCGGCGCCTGTGGTTCGCTTTCTCCCTCTACTTTGGCCTCCGCGTGCTCATCGTTTTCATTAGTAGTCCCGCCGGGGCGAGCGTGCCGGACTGGCTCTTCCTGCTCGATGGAGCCGTGCAGATTCTCGTCGGCGTGGCGGCCGTGATGGGCTTGATGTTCTCCACCAAGGAAGAGGTGCTCGAGTACACCGGCGAGATGGAGCAGCTGCGCCAGATGCGCAAGGAGATGGAGGAACAGCGCCGCCAGGAAAACCTGGAGGAGCGCGAGAAGAAGAATAAAGATAATAAAAACAAGGACAGGGAGAAAGAGGACAGCAAGGACGGCAAGCGATGAGCGAGCGCCCCGGTCCCGCGGACTATAACCGCCGCCCACGCCGCCCCAAGAAGCAGGGCGAGCAAGACTTTTCCACCTGGCCTTCGCAGCTGCGCATTGCCTACTGGGTCTGCGTGATTGCCGCAATTGTCATGCTCACCGCCGGAATGGTGGGGATCTTTGGTTCCTATACATCGGTGACGAACACCCAGCTCAGCCCGGAGCAGGTGGACTATATCCGCTTCAACACGCGTTTTGCGGCCATCTCCAACGTGGTGGGTGCCGTCATCATCGCGGCCTGCTCCGCGCAGCTGGCAAGCGGTTCAATATGGGCGCGCCGCATCATCACCGCGGTGTCTGCCTACACCATGTTCGTCAGCATTGCGGCGCTGATCGCGGGCGTGGGCGGGCTGCTCTTGCTGCTTATCCCGATGGCGCTCATGGTGGCCATCTACTTCCTCTTTCACCCGGATTCAACGGCTTTCATCAAGGCCCGTCGCGCGCAAAACTCCTGATTGGCGCCTACTCCAACTTTTGATTCATAATGGACGGTATGTCTCGACTGTCTGATGCGCCGCTGATTGCTGCCGCTACTGGCCACACGCCCTCCCGCCCGCCCGTCTGGTTCATGCGCCAGGCGGGGCGCTCTTTGCCGGAGTACCGCAAGGTGCGTGAGGGAATCAGCATGCTGGATTCCTGTTTCATGCCGGAGCTCCTCGCGGAGATTACCCTGCAGCCGGTGCGTCGCCACGATGTTGATGGCGCCATCCTGTTCAGCGATATCGTTGTCCCGCTCAAGGCCGCGGGCGTCGGTGTGGAGATCGTCCCCGGCCGCGGCCCCGTCATGGATGCACCCGTGCGCACCAAGGAGGACGTGGCCAACCTGCCTATCCTCGACGTTGATGTGCCCGAGGTGCGCCAAGGCATTGAGATCATCCTGAGCGAGCTCACCGACAAGCAGGCCCTCATCGGCTTCGTCGGCGCACCCTTCACCTTGGCCAGCTACCTCATTGAGGGCGGCCCCTCGAAGAACCACGAGCGTACCAAGGCGCTCATGCATTCCGATCCGGAGACCTGGCACCAGCTCATGGAGCGCCTGACCCCGACGATCATTTCTTTCTTGGAGCTCCAGCTGGATGCCGGCATCGACGCCATGCAGCTCTTCGATTCCTGGGCGGGTTACCTCAATGAGCGCGATTACCGCGAGTTCGTGCTGCCTTATTCGGAGCAGATCCTTAAGGTCGCAGAAGGCCGCGTGCCGCGCATTCACTTCGGCGTGGGGACTGGCGAGCTGCTCGGCGCGATGTCGGAGGCCGGTTCTGAGGTCATGGGCGTGGACTACCGCGTGAGCATGGATGCCGCCGCGGCCCGCGTCAACGCGGACATCCTGCAAGGCAACCTCGACCCGGCTCTGCTGTTTGCCGGCGAGGACGCGGTGCGCAGAGAAGTACGCGCCATCAAGGCAGAAGTCGACCGCGCAACTGAGCGCGGCGACATGAAGGGACACATCTGGAACCTCGGCCACGGCGTGCTGCCGACCACGGAGGCGGAAGCCATTACCCGCGCCGTCGCCATCATTCACGAGGAGGGCTAAATGAAGATCGCAATCATCGGTGCGGGCCTCGCGGGCCTCACCGCGGCATGGGAACTCAAGCAGAACACGAAGGGCCCCCACGACATCTTTGTCTTCGAAGCAGCCGACCGCATCGGCGGCAAGCTGCACACCGTGGCCTTCAACGGCGGCCCCACGGACATGGGCGCGGAGGCCTTTATCCGCCGCCGCCAAGACGCCGTGGACTTCTTCACGGAGCTGGGCCTGCAGGATTCCTTCGTGGAGCCCAATCCGGAGCTGCGCCCGCGCGTGTATACCGGTGGCGCGCTGCACTTCCTGCCACAGGGCGGTGTCATGGGTATTCCTTCCGAGCCGCAGGACTTCTTCTCCGAGGCGACCAACGAGCGCATCACCAACGAGCAGCCCTTCGAGTGGGAGATCGGCGGGGATGTCTCTGTGGGTCAGCTCGTTCGCCAGCAGTACGGCGATGACGTGGTGGACCACGTGGTCTCCGCGCTGCTCGGCGGTGTGTACTCCTGTACGGCCGACGACCTAGGCCTGCGCGCCACGGTTCCGCACCTGGCGGCCACGCTGGACACACTGGCGAAGGACGGCCCCGTCACGCTGTCGGCCGCAATCAAGCAGATCGAGTCCGGCCGCAGCCCGGCCGAAGGCTCCGTCTTTGGAACCTTCAAGGGCGGCTACGCCGAGCTTTACGAGGCCCTGGCTGACAAGTCCGGTGCGCAGATCCACCTGGACACCTTCGTCTCCGGCGTGACGCGCAAGGGCGATGCCTTCGAGGTCAAGGGCGCGCCGGGGGCTATCGGCCCCTTCGACCGCGTGCTCTTTGCCACCCCGGCACCGACCACCGCGCGCCTGCTCAAGGCCGTAGCCCCCGAGGCCGCCCAGGAGCTGTCCACCGTCCAGCTGGCTTCCTCTGTGGTTGTCGGCTTCAATTTCGCCTCCGCCACGGATCCGGAGGGCAACTCCCTTCCGGAGGCCACCGGCATCCTCGTCGCCTCCGATGAGCCTGACCTGCGCGCCAAGGCCTTCACTCTCTCCTCTAATAAGTGGCCGCACCTGAACGAGCGCGAGGGCTTCCTCGTGCGCGCCTCCTTCGGCCGCTTCGGCGATGACGCCCTCGTGCGCGCGGAGGAGGATGACCTGGTGGACTACGCCCTCGATGACCTGCAGAAGATCACAGGCTTCGACGGCCGCGCCGCCGGCGTGGAGGAGATCTACACGCAGCGCTGGTTCGGCGGCATCCCCCGCTATGACGAAAAGCATCTGGCCACCGTTGCCGCGGTCCGCGCCAAGCTTGCCGACGTCCCCGGTATCGCCACCGCCGGCGCCTGGGCTGATGGAGTCGGCGTGCCCGCCGTTATTGCCGGCGCCCGCGCTGCCGCGCAAGCACTCGTCAGCTAGCTCGCTGTCGGCGCCTGCCTTTTGGCGCCTCGCAAAAGGCGCCCCGCAAAAGGCGTCTGATAAAAGGCATCTTTGGGTCTAAAAACTCCATTTGTCAAGCATAAAAGGCGTTTTTGGCCGTGAAAACGCCTTATGACTGATGCCTTTTGCCAGATGCCTTTTAGGCAGAGGCGATACGGGAAGTTGACGCTAGCTAGTAGTGGTATCTGCACCCAGCAATCTCGATGGTCGCGCCCTTAATGCGATAGATCAGTCGGTGCTCTTCGGTAATTCGCCGAGACCAGAACCCGGCCAACTCGAACTTGAGTGGTTCGGGCTTTCCTATCCCTTCATTGCCGTTTCGTGCAATGTCTTTAATGAGGCTATTGATTCTCTTGAGGATCTTCTTGTTGTGAGCTTGCCACCAGAGGTAGTCCTCCCATGCTTCCTCTGTCCACGAAAGAATCATGAAGCTTAATCTTCCTCAACGAGCTCGTGCTCCGTTGCTTCCCCGGCGTTGAGACTCTCGATGGAGTCAAGCAGGCGCTGGGCATTGCGAGGGGAACGCAGAAGGTATGCGGTTTCGCGAAGAGAGTTGTAGTCATCTAAGGAAACGATGACTGCAGACTCATGACCATTGCGAGTGATGATGACTTCCTCACGGTCATCAACGACCGACTGTAGGACCTCGGCGTATCTTGCTCGCGATTCCGAGTAAGACATGGTTTTCATAAGCTATCTCCCTTCTTGTACAAGAAACTGTACAACGAAAAGGGGATGAGCGCTAGAGAGGTTTCAGTTTATGGGGCCACGTGAACGGTGCGCGTCAGATTGAGCTGCTCGCATACGTGCTCATCGTGGCTGACCAGGATGAATGCCCCGCGGTAGCTCGTGAGCACCTCAATCAGCCAATCGGTGGTGGGGATATCGAGGTTGTTTGTCGGTTCGTCGAGAAGCAGAAAGCGCGGGGCTGGGTCGCTGAGCAAGACGCGGGCGATTTCGACGCGGAAGCGCTCGCCACCAGAAAGCTGGCCCACGGGCTGGTGGATCTTGTCGTTGATAAAGAGCATTTGCGCAAGCTGGTCGCGTAGGAACTGCGGGTCCGCGTTGGGGTTGGCCTCCCGCACGATATCGAGCACAGACTTCTCCGCGGGCAGGACGATGCGTTGGCGGATGTATCCGAAGGGCAGCGCGTACTCGACGTCGCCGCGGGCGACGCGGTTGAGGAAGGTGGTCTTGCCGCTGCCGTTGGGGCCGGCGAGGCGAACGCGCTCGGGGCCAGTAATACTCAGCAGATCGCTGACGAGCACGCGTGTGCCCGTGGGCAGCTCAGTGCCGGGGAGGGCGATGTGGACATGGGTGTCGTCGCGAAGCGCGCGCTGCGCCTTGTCGTGCGCCGACTGGGCGGCAGCGACTGCATCGTTGGCCTGTTGAGAACGCCCAGCGGCCGAGCGCTCGGAACGGTTCTTGTCTAAGCCCATGGCCATGCCGGGTTTGCGCTTCGAGGCGGCGAAGTTCTTGCCGCGACGGGCATCGCGTGCGATGCGGGTCTGCATGGCGGCGCGCTCGCGGATCTGTTTGCGGTGTTCGGCCTTGGTCTCCCTGACCTTGGCCTGCGCGGAATCCTGCTCAGCATCAATCGCTGCGCGGTAGGAGGAGTAGTTTCCCTCGAACTCGCGAAGTGTTCCGTGGTAGAGTTCCGCGATGCTTTCCGCGTGCTCGAGGAGCTCGCGGTCGTGTGAGACGACGAGAACCGGCATCGGCGCGGTGCGAATGAGCTCGAGTAGGCGCTGGCGCGATTCGGAGTCCAGGTTGTTGGTGGGCTCGTCGAGGATCAGGAAATCCGGTTTGCGGAAGAAGGCGGCGGTCAGCGCCACAGTCACGGCTTCACCACCCGACAATGTGCCGATAGTGCGATCCAGCGGGAAGGGGATACCCGCAGCGTCGAGAGCTGCTTCAATACGCTCTGCTAAGTCCCACTGCTCACCAACAGCGGCAGCGAGCTCTTCCGAGTATTCGCCAGCCTCAATACGGGCAATGGCACTGAGGATCTCTGTTGCGCCAAAGACTTCGGCGATGGTGTCAGACGTATGGAGACCTAAATCCTGGTCGACATAGAGGACTGAGCCCGCGGATACCGTTCCCGAAGTCGGGGCAATGAGACCAGCAAGTACCTTGGCTAGCGTTGATTTTCCGGAACCATTCGCCCCAACTAAGCCCGTGAAGTGGGAGGAAAACGTGCCGCTGAGGTCCGTGAAACAAGGGGTGCCGTCGGGCCAGGTGACGGTGAGATGAGAAAAAGAAATAGGCATGAAGAAATCCACCTTCGAGTAAGTCGCGTAAAAGTGTGACGTCGAATTAGGAAAAAATCTTCATGCCCGAAAGACTAGCCCCGACTAATACCCCAGCGCAAGGGCCGCCACGCCAAGGCCGAGGGCGCCGCGGGTGATGTAGTGCAGCACCTCGGGGGAGAAGGAGACACCGAAGCCGCCGCTATCCAGCATGGACATGCTGTCTACCCGTGCTGGGCGGGAACGCTTAAACGACGCCCAGCTAAGGCCCGCAACAATGAGCGCCACTGCGATGGCGGAGAGCTTCCACACCAAGAGGAGGACACCGGCACCAACGAGTGCCGTGCCCACAGAAGCGATAAGGGGAAGGCCCCAGTCTGGCCATGCATCGTCGCTGACGCGGCCGAAGGAGGCGGCGCGCCCAACCGCCGCGCCGACGATGCTCCACGCGGACATGAATCCGACGATAGCCAGCGCCCCGAGCTGTGGGGCGAACCCCAATGTCAAGCCGAGGGCCGCGAGCGCACCGACGCCGATGTACCACCGTCGTCCCAGACGACGGAAGAAGAGACCCGTCAACGTGGAGGGCGCATGGGCGCGACGAGGAATCCAGGCGGACTGGCTCGCA
Organism: Corynebacterium sp. HMSC035E02; assembly: GCF_001836065.1. NCBI lineage: Bacteria > Bacillati > Actinomycetota > Actinomycetes > Mycobacteriales > Corynebacteriaceae > Corynebacterium > Corynebacterium sp. HMSC035E02. The sequence goes on along the minus strand of NZ_KV827362.1, from coordinate 58,376 downwards.
ATGGCATCGGAGGTGACCTCCGAATCAAGCAGGCCAAGGCCAGATCCACCGACCAGGCGCGTGCGCCCAGCGCTGAGAAGCGAAGCCAGCGTGAACGAGCGCCACCCCACGACGAAACGCAGGGCTGGCACCACAAGCGCGAACCACGGGGATAGCCCGGTGGACACGCAGATGCCGAACCCCAACACCCCGAAGCCGACCAGCTGCGCCCACGTGATCCAGTCTGTACCCCGGAGCCTGCCGCGCGGGCGATCGACGTAGACCCAGCGTTCCCGCGACAGTGCGCGCAGAGGATAGAGAACCTCGGTGAGCACCATAAGCGCGAGCAGTCCCACGATGCCGGCAATAGGAGCGACACCAGTCAGCGTGATTCGCGCCGGGATGATAGGCAGGACTGCGCCGACTTCTTGCCAGACTGTATAACCGAAGCCGAAGACGATGCCGGCGAGGATGAGATACCAAATGCCATCACCTAGCCGGGATAGCGTGCGCATCACAGCTGCACCACCTCGTCGCAGGCTTGGGTGATGGTGTCGGAATGTGAGGCCACGACGATGCAGCGATTCTCCTCGTCGGCTAGGTAGCGCAATTCGCTTGCGAGGAACTCGGTCCAGGTGGCGTCGAGGTGGCGCTCGGGCTCGTCGATAAGCAAAGCACGCGCCGGCTGGTACAGCTGGGCAGCCAGAAACACGCGCTGGCGCTGGCCCGAGGACAGGCGCGAGGCAGGGTGTGGAAGGAGAGGCTCAAGCGCCCAGAGCTCGCAGAGCTTGGCGACGTCCACCCCTGCCGCCTTTCCTATCACGTCCAGGTGCTCGCCCACGGTGAGGTCGGGGAGAAAAACCGGCTCGGCTACCGTAATCACAGCACCCGGCTGCTCCTTCGTGCCGACGGGACGGCCGTCGCACTCCACTGAGCCTTCGAGAGGCGCAAGCTCACCGCCGAGCGTGGCAAGTAACGTGGATTTACCTGAACCGTTGGGCCCAGCGAGGCCATAGATGCGGCCTGGGGCGAAGTCCTTCTCAAGGTGTCCAAGGGGCGTGGAATGCCCGTAATCGGCGTCGATGGAAAGCATTGCTGGGCGGCGAGCTCCTTACACTGGGCGGCTAGACAATAGCTAAAACTTATTGATGAAGTTTAGCAAAATGCACGCCCTGAACGTTGTTCTCGAGATGGGAAGCGCCCTTGGGATTGGTGTTATGAGCTGCTAAAATGAGAGAAAATGTAGTTGAAAACTCGGGAGGATATCCACATGACAAGCACGGTAAGAACAGGGAAGAGCGTTGAAGATAGCGTGACGTTTGCCAAGGGGGTTTCTCTGTTGGCTGGACACGATATGGATGCGGAGCAGGAAGAGCTTGTCCGTGCCGTCGCTTCAGGAGAGATGACGGTCGACAGAGCAATCGAGATCGCTAAGACACAAGTTAAATAGGGGTTTCCGCAACTATCGTGCCGCCAGAAACGCTATTGCGTCGCGTTAGGAGTCGTGTATTGAATCCGAATCAAGTAAAAGATGAAGACCTTGAGCGGGATCCGCTAACGCTGAGTGATGCTGCACTACGTTTGGCAGGCCACGATGTAACTGATGAGTACGTGCGCCAGCTGGGCCGCGAGGTAGTCGCAGGGGCACTATCTGCCGACGAAGCTGTCGCTCGTGTTCGGCGAGCTTCGCTGAAGTAGAGCGAGAGTTCGTCGGAAAGCGCAGCACCTAGGTGCGGGCCTAGCCCTTGTTGCGGAAGACGAAGATGGAGGAGAAGTCCTGGTCGCCGTGGCCCATGGCCTGCTGCTCCTCAAAGCGCTCGATGGCGGCGGCCACTGCAGGCAGCGGCTTGTTGGCGGTCATCTCCATGAGCTTGGCGTCCTTGCACAGGGCATCCACGGTGAAGTCACCCGGAGTGGTGTTGCGCTCGCCGGTGATGAACGGCCCCTTCATATTCTTCATAAAGGCCAGGCCAGTGATGTCGAGCATCTCGAGGATGACCTCGGAATCGAGGCCCTCAGACTCGCCGAGGTGCAGTGCTTCCAGTACGCCCTCGGCGGTAACGGCGAGGGCTAGGTTGGCCAGGAGTTTGCCAATCGCCGCGGTGGCGGCGGATTCCACGCCGATGAGCTTGTTCTCATCGGCCCAGGACTCGGCGATGGTCATGGCGAGTTCGCGGCGGTCGTCGTCAGGCGTGCCCACATAGACGCCGAGCTTGCCCTCGCGCGCCGGGCCCAGAGAGCCAACGACGGGTGCGTGGACATAAGAGTCGACCGCGGCGGCGAATTCGCGGGCGGCATCGGGGGAGACGGTCGTGGTATCGATCCAGGTCACGTCCTCTGGGATGAGCTTGGTCTCGATGATCTGCTCACGGATGTCATCGGGGCCAAAGAGCGAGGTAATGATGACCTCTGCGCCTTCTACGGCGGCGGTGGGGGAATCGGCGAGGGTAGCGCCGGACTCAACCAGCGGTTGCGCGCGCTCAGCGGTGCGGTTCCAAACGGTGAGCTCATGGTTTTTGAGGAGGTGTCGGGCGAGCTCAGTGCCCATGCGGCCAGTACCAAGGAATGCAATCTTCATGCCGCCCAGTGTGCCATTATTGTGGGCAGGCTCGCTGCGATTCATGCGAGCCCCGGACGAGGGAGCCGTACCCGGTGACGCGACAAGACGGCCAGAAAGGGCTGGCCATGTCGTGGTGCGTGTTGATTTTCTCCGGCGCCTTCGAGGCCGTGTGGGCGGCGGCGCTGGATAAGTCGGAGGGCTTCAGCCGGCTGTGGCCCTCGGTGGTCTTTTTCGTTGCCTGCGCCATTTCGATGGGCGGGTTGGGCTGGGCCATGAAGTCCATCCCCGTGGGCACCGCTTACGCGGTGTGGGCCGGCGTGGGCGCGGTGGTCACCGTCATTTACTCCTTCGCCGCCGGGCACGAGGCGGCAACCGTGTGGAAGGTGCTTTTCCTCGCCATGATCATTGGTGGAATTATGGGGCTGAAGGTGGTGCACTAGGAGGCGTCGGGCTTTTCTGATAAATTTGTGGATATCAAGCTGCAAGGCGAATAGGCTCTGGCCCCAGCACAGCTGGGGCCATCTTTCGTGAGGAACCTTTTTAGACATTGGGCCGCTGTTCAAATTCGAAATGGCAAGGTATTTGGCCAATTGTCCCCTCCGCGCAGCTATAAATTTCCTAAGATCAGAAGCATGAAACTGTTTTCGCAACCTTTTGATACGCAGCTTGGGGAATACCTCAAGGAACTACTTAATTCTGAGCAGTATGACACTCTGAACGTTGTTGTCGCTTTCGCTAAGAACAGTGGTGTACTAAGGCTCAAAGATTCGCTTGAGCGCTTTCGTGAAAAAGGTGGAGAAATTAATGTTTTCGTTGGCATTGACTTGAATGGGACTTCCGCTGAAGCACTCGTAAACTTGTTAAGTATCGTTACGAGCCTCCACGTGATTCATGATGAAAACGGCCAGACATTCCACACAAAACTTTTCAACTTTGTAGGGACCAAGCAAGCTTCTCTCGTCGTTGGATCAAATAATCTGACTGCAGGCGGATTGTGGACGAACTATGAATCGTCGATTCAACTCTCACTGGACTTGGCTAAGCCAGAATTCCAAGTGATGCAGCAATCTGTAGACAACTACCTTTCAAAGTTGAGCTCTAACACTGAGACTGTGAAGCAGATTAAAAGTCGGGCCGATATTGATGAATTAGAGGCGAATGGATATGTAGAAAAAGAAGTTAGGAGCAAAGTCCATACAAAAAAGAAAAGCGGAAATCGGGAAAACAGGAAGAGTTCTTTTGGTTCGAGTAAGCGTGCTCCGCTACCTGGTTTATCCACATTTAGCAAGACGGTTGAGGGAATCGTTGTTTCGGGAGATGCTACAGTTGACAATCCCGATCTATCGTCTCTCATTGATGCGAGCGATTTTACGGAAGCAACTTTGTGGTTAGAAACACGCAAAATGACAGGTGGTTCCCGCAATATTCTTGATCTTTCAAAGACCTCTTTACTGCTTAGCGGTACGGTTGCGGGGACTGAGTATGCCCACAGCGATAAAAAATACATGCGGGGGGCTGTGGAATTTTTTGGCCTTGACCCAGACGATACCGATGTAGAGAAAGAGATTGTTATTAACTTTGATGGTGTCGACTATGGGGGAAATATTATTAAGTTTCCAGAAGGTGAGAAAGCAAACGGCACGTGGCGTGTTCAAATTCGCGGAGTATCTGCAGCTGGAAAAAGAATTACGTCAACGTTTAGAGAAAAAGCTAATGGTGGGCACTATCTTCCTGAAAAAATCGTCTCGTTTACTCGATTGAATCCGAACTATTACTTTCTTTCTGTCTTTGATGGGGGAGAGCTTAGCAACTTTATGAAAGCGTCATCGATTACTGCGTATAACGGCCGTACTGATCAAGCGAAGCTTCTAGGAATCTTGGAAGGGCGTTAGCCATTCGCGATGCTTTTTTACGCGCCTACCTGAAATTCCACCATTGGCGCCTCCGAGAGTCAGCTCGATAGCATTATCGTTCAAGGGGATTCCTTCGGAAATGAAGATCGACGCATTGGTGTGAGTGCGAAGATATTTGGCAAATTCCCTGACATCAAAGCCGAAGCCATACTTTGTGGTTCCTGAATATGGAGGGTCGACGTAAATGACGGCGTTGTCCGGAACCTCCTTTTCTAGGATTTCAGAAACGTCACAACGGTGCGCTTGCACTCCTATTGCGTGACGTGCAATCTCATGGATTCTACGCTCCAATTCCTTCGGCTGGGGCTGCATGGGGTTTGCTGGGCTTCGGCGAACACTGGTGGCTGTGGGCTGCCAGTATTCTCGGAAAAAAGCATTCTTCCAAGCGACACCGTCCCACCATAGTTGTTTCCCGCCGAATGAACATGCTTGTAAAATTGGATAAATTTCAGCCTCGTATTGATCAGGGCTACGCTTTGATAGACGCGTCATATAATCTTTGACTTGGCGCTTATCGTCTGGGATATCTGCGATAAGCTCTGCAAAGACTTGTATATTAAAGGTCCCTGTTCCAATAGCAGACCAAAAGGTTCCCCATGAACTTGAATCCAACATGGTGATGCGAGCTGGGTCCACTCCCCTATTGATGAGTTCAACCGAAATGGCACCCGAGCCACAGCACAAGTCGTAAAAGGGAGTGTTTGAATCAGGGGCAGAGTGAATTAGTATGTCTGCAATTTGTGCTGCAATGCGTTGCTTCCCACCTTGGTAAGTGCACGGAACCCGTAGTTGAGGGATCATTTTTTAACTCTCCGGATGAGGATCCGAGCATAAGAGCGCCGACCATTTATAATTCCAACCCCGCCTCTGTCTTCCGGATGGGGGATATATCCTGCAGAAGTAAGGGTGTTTTGTGAGACATTGGTGCGTGCGTTTCCGTTCGCAAGCATCACAATTTCAAACTGCTCTGGGGTGTAGCGATCTAGGAATGTAATAGGAACCCCCATCAAACCAGGGTAATCCGTGGGGATGTCCATGGTGCGGCCTACCTCGATAGCGTCGTAGTTGTCAAACTTGGGATACATTGTTGGATTGTATGATTTGGATAGCTCGATTCTTTCATGCCGACGTGAGTTATCTAGATTCGTGAACCAACGGACGCCTTTGACACGAATGAATCGGCGTCCTGATTCGTCAATTCCGCAGTTTGCTGCACCCAGGGGGTAGGAGTCGGGAACGTGAAATTTCCTATCCCCTGAACGAATCGATTCCCCATACCAAACTTTATTGTCTCGGAAAAGTGGAAAAACTTCCTTGTAAGTTGATGCATTCATGTTCCCTAGGATCAGAAATGTTTTATCGTATTCAATGAGTTGGGAAATGTATTCGCGAAAAAGGCTAAATGGGGGGTTCGTAACGATGATGTCTGATTCTTTGAGGAGTGCAATGCACTCGGGAGAACGGAAATCTCCATCTCCGTCGAGCAGGCAGATCGAGTTTCCAGCTATATCAAATACTGGATCAAGATTAAGGGAACCGTCTGGCAAGACTAAGTCCTCTCCAGGGACTCTCGTCACTGTCGTGATGTAGGGCTGTCGTTCATCCTCCAGAGGGTAGTCTTGTCCTGCAATTTGAGAGGATGCATAGCAAATTGACTTTAGGCTTGCTAAGCCTAGCTTCTCGAAGTTGAGGAGAAAGTACCTAAAAAAGGCAGATTCAAAAGGATCGTCACAATTGCATAGGACGCTCTTTCCTGAGAATTGATCAGGATAATGCGCTAACTCTTTTTCAATATCTTCGTATTGGGTATAAAATTCGTCCTTCTTGGCGCGAAAAGCTTGGTTTAATGTTGCGTTTCTGGGTGTGGTATGGGGGCGTGGAGGAGTTGCCTTTCTCGTTGCTTTTGTGTCGAATTCAAAAGGAATGCGTCCAGTGCGTGCAACGTTAGAGAGGAAAGCATTGATTGCCGCACTCATTGTGATACCCAGTTCTTTAAAAACTGCGTTTGCATCGTCCTTAAGGGATTGTGGGATGCGAATGGTGGTGGTTGGGTTATGGTTCATGTTGTCTCTATCTCGTTTCTTGCGAAGCTTTTGTAGCACATTGTAGCACAAACTTAGGTGTCCCTTAGATTGAAATTCGGTTCCTAGTTAGAGAAACATGACTGACGGCGAGTTGATTGCTTTAACTAATTCGTTGAGTCTGAACGAGGACGTGTAGCCTGTTCTCTTTAATGCTCTGGACTGGTCGATAGGTTGGTGGTTTACCAATTGCATGGACTCCGTAGCTTGGCATCGATTTTGTGGATGTGTATTCCATGTAAACGGTGCCTCCGTGCTGTTTAACCAAGTGGAGGTAGGTGTTTCGGCGAGGCACCGGCAATGCGCTAAGTATGGTCTCTGCCTCAGAATGACCTAGGTCTTGCTGTATGAGTTTCATGAGTGCCTCTTGATTGGAAGTACCGGCAAGAGGGGGTTGAGGTGCGAAGAACTCAAAACGCACCGCTTATCCAAGATGGAGTCCCCCCGAACTTTTGGGCTTCAGAATACCTGATAAGTCGGGAGGAGAAGAGGGATCATTCGTAGCGCAGCGCCTCAATCGGGTCCAGCTTCGCGGCCTTGCCCGCGGGGTAGTAGCCAAAGAAGAGGCCAATAGCCAGCGAGAAGAGCAGCGAGAGGATGACCGCCCACAGCGGCGGCGCCACGAGTGAGCCGATGGCGGCCGCACCCGCCATGCCGGCTGCGGTGCCGATGGCGATGCCGATGAGTCCACCGATGAGGCAGACCACGATGGCCTCCGTGATGAACTGGATGCGGATATCACGGCGGCGTGCGCCAAGCGCCTTGCGGATGCCAATCTCGCGGGTGCGCTCGGTGACGGTGATGAGCATAATGTTCATCACGCCGATGCCGCCGACGAGCAGCGAGATGCCACCGATAGCCGCGAGCACCAAGCTCATCGTGGTGAAGATCTGGTTCAAGGATGCGAGGTCATCGCTGAAGTCAGACACCTTCACCATGTAGTCAGGGTTGTCCTCGTAGTAGCTATCGAAGACGCGCTGCAGGTTGCTAGCCACCGCGGCCTTGTCCAAATCCGGGTTGCCGCGAACGGTGACTTCGCTGAACGCGGTGCCAGCACCCGGGGAATCGGAGAACTCGGCCTCCAGCGGGTAAGGAACGAAGGCGGTTTGGCTGGGACCACCGCCCACCAGAGGTCCGGTTTGGGGCTCTTCAAAAACGCCGACAACGGCGAGCTCAATCGGGGAGGCCTCCTGGCTTTCAAAGCTCACGTATTGGCCAATGGCGTCTTCAGGGGCGCCGAAAAGCTTGGTGGCTGTTTCCTTATCCAGCATCGTTACTGCCCGGCTGGAGTCGATATCATCCTCGCTGAGGAAGCGCCCGGCCACGATGGAATAAGAGGAGCCGGAGACATAGTCCGGGTTGGTGGGGCGGACCAGGAGGTTGGCGGTCTCCTCCCCGGATTCGCCCTCGACTACGAGGGCGCCGGAATAAGAGCTGTATTCGCCGATATTGATGCCGGCGATCTGATCTCCCAAGATCTCCTTAGCACGGTCCAACATGTCCGGGGTGAGCATAGAGGACTCGTCGTCGACATAGCCGCCGCCCATGAAGGGATCATCGGCTTCTTCCTCTTCGCCTTCCTCGGGGCGCTCCTTGACCTGGACGGTGTAGTTGTTCGCGCCGACCTTGTCCAAGTCTTTCTGCACGGAGGACTGCAAGGAGCTGCCCAGCGTGACGATGGCGATGACCGCGGCGATGCCGATGATGACGCCCAAGAGAGTCAGCGCCGAGCGCATCTTGTTGGTGCGCAGGCTGGTCAGCGCCATCTTGGTGGATTCAGCAAAATTCATGACAACACCCCGTCCTTCATCGTGACGGTGCGGCTGCACTCATCAGCCAATTCCGGGTTGTGGGTAATGAACAAAATGGTCTTTCCATGCGTGCGGTGCAGTTCGTGGAAGAGGTCCATGACCATGCGGCCGGTCTGGGAATCCAGTGCGCCGGTGGGCTCGTCCGCCAGCAGAATATCCGGCTGGTTGGCCAGTGCGCGGGCTACCGCCACGCGCTGCTTTTGACCGCCGGAGAGCTCATTGGGGAGGTGGTTCATGCGGTCGCTCATACCGACCATCTCCAGAAGCTCTTCCGCGCGCTGGGTGCGCTCGTGGGCGGAAACGCCCGCATAGACCATGGGCATCTCCACGTTTTTTAGCGCGGACATGCGGCCGATCAGGTTGAAGTTCTGGAAGATGAAACCAATTTTTTGGCCGCGGAAGGAGGCTAGTTTGTCGTCGCCAAGCGCCAGCGCATCCACGCCAGCCAGCTGGTACTCCCCGGCGGTGGGACGGTCGAGCAAGCCGATGATGTTCATCAGCGTGGATTTGCCGGATCCGGACTGGCCAACGACGGCCACGAACTCGCCCTCCTCCACGCTGAAGTCGAGGCCCGGGATGACGGTCAGCTCGCTGTCGAGGCCCTCGTTGAAGCGTTTGACGATTCCCCGCATCTCAATGAGGCGGCTCATGCGTTCTCTTCCGCATCATCGGAGCCATCGACGGAGGCGGACATGCCGACCATGTCCTTGTGGGTATCCGCCTGGCTGATGACGGTTTCGCCCTCCTTGAGGCCGGAGGAGATGGCGGCGGAGAAATCAGATTCGCTGGCCACCTTGACCTCGCGCGCCTGGATCGTGCCGTTGTCGACGACGAGGACGTTCTTCTTGCCGCCTTCTTCATAGATGGCGGAGAGCGGCACGGTGATGACGTTCTTGTCCTTCTTCGTAATGATCTTTACCTTTGTGGTGGAACCGAGGCGCAGCCCCTCGCGGTTGCCGTCGACACGGATGTGCACGGGGAATTCGGGCTTGGAGGAGCCAGTTGGCTTGCCGGAGCCGCCGCCTGCGCCAGCCTCGACATCGGGCTGCTCAGCGGTGGGGGAGATGAAGGTGACCTTGCCTTTGAACTCCTTGCCTGGGCTGGAAGGCGAGGTGAACGAAACTTCATCGCCGACCTTGATGCGGGCGATATCGCCCTCCTTGACCGTGGACTTCACCAGCAGGGAGGAGTCATCCGCCACGGTGAGGATGGGGCCTTCGGCGGGCATGCCGGCTTCGCCATTGACGGCGGTGATGACTCCCGCCAATGGGGAGCGCAGGTCGGCCTGGGAGAGCCGGTACTCCAGCGGCCCATTTTCCTTGGCATTGTTCGCGTTCGCCGACGCCGCCGATTCCACCGCGTGGTTCACCGCTTGGGACTGGGAGGAAATCTGCTGTTCGATGGCGAGGTTGCTGGCTTGCAGCGCGCGTTCGGCATCGGCAACCGCTTGGTAGGAGGCGGCGGTGGCGCGCTGTTGTTCGCCTAGCTCGCGGTCGATGCCGCGGAGGACGCGACCATAGGATTCCTCGGACTGCTTGAGCTGGCGCTCGGAGTCCTGCACGGCCTCGTCAGAATCGAGGTAGCTCAAGAAAGCGCTGGCAGTGTTGATTCCGGAAGGATCTTCGGTGGCGGTGCCGAGGGAGGCCAGTGCGGACTGGAAAGACTTGGACTCAGCATCGCGCACCCCGGAGCGTGCTTGCTCGACGGCGGCGCGGGCTTCGGCAATCTCGGGGCGGTCGCCCTTGGCAGCGAGGGCATCATCGAGCTTGCGCTGTGCCTCGGCGTACTCGGTCTGCGCCGAGTTCACGGCGGACTGGGCGCTGTTGACCTCGGGGTTGAGGCCTTGGTCGAGGGAATCCTGAAGCTGGCGCAGCTGGAGCTGGGCATCCTCGATTTGGTGGACGGCCTCGAGCTTGCTGGCCTCCTGGGAGGTGCGCTGGGCCTCGAGCTCGCGCTCGGTTTCGGTGGTGTCCATGCGGCCGAGCAACTGTTGGGCTTCGACGCGATCGCCCACCTTCGCGTCTAAAGACTGGATGGGGCCGGTCAGCGAGGTGGTCAGTGAGAGTTCGCGCTCGGCAGAAACCGTTCCGGAGGCGGAGACGGAACTGATCAGGTCTTCTTTGGTGGTTTTCGTGACATCGGTTGCGGTGAGCTGAATATCGGAAGACCCACTGGTTAGTGCGTACATTCCACCGCCGCCTGCGAGGAGAACCGCAGCGATAGCGCCAGCAGTGATGCCGAGAGCTTTCTTATTCATGAATCCCTTACTGTCAGGTTAACGCCGTCATTGAAATCGGGTTCAGATTAACTCTCGGGCATGTGTCTTGTCATGCGCAGTGGGGGGAATACAGGAGGTAGATCAGGGTCTACCCTTAGATGGTGCGAGGCTATGAGGTCTGGTGACGTTTCGATCAATTAAGGTCCCGAAAATGGGTGATTTTCTGCCACTATTTGATCGAAACGTATGTGGCATCTGACTTTTAGAAGGGCACATCGATGTAGATCTCCTCCGCCTTCGGCAAAGGCGGCAGTTTGGGTAGCTGATCGAGACCCTCCTGGACTTCCGGCGGGAGGGGAATCTGCGGAGGCTCGGGCAGTTCTAGCTTGGGTTTGGGCCGCTGCGGTGGGGCCGGGCGTGGCGCCGGTGCTGGTGCGGGCGCTGGCGCGCGGACGGTGACGGTTTCTACTTCGACGCGTGGCGTGGGTGTTTCGGCTACTACGGGTGCGGGAGCTGGTGCTTCGGCCGTAGGTTCCGGTTCAGCCGGAGCTGGCGCGATGGAGGTGGTGTCACCCAAGCGGTTGACCGGCTGGGGTACCGCATCAGGCTTCCAGGAAGGCAGCTGGGCCGAGGTGGTGGGGTTGGGCTCGGCTCGCGGAGCAGGTTCTGCCTGCGTGGCAGCGCAGGCAGAAAGCGGAAGGCAAGCAAAAATGACAAGAATACGGCGCGATGCCATGGGAATCCCCCTTAAGTAGTGCCTCCCACAGCGCACCCCAGCGCTTAATTAAAGAAAGGCAGAATCAACAGTGTGCTGCCAGCATAGCGTTCCCATGGCGGGTGCGCAGCGCGAGCGCGCTCAGGGTGCTCGCGAGGTGGTGGAGAGGAGGCTGCAAGACACGAGGGGACTCCAACTTTTGTATAGGGCTAAAACCGATACAATGTGGGCTATGCCTAACTCCAGCCAGCTAAACCAGCAGAATACGTCCCAGTCCGCCGAGTGGTTCGAGCGCGCCACCAAGGTCACCCCGGGCGGTGTGAATTCCCCGGTCCGCGCCTTCGGATCCGTGGGCGGCCAAGCCCGCGTTATCGCTCGCGGTGAGGGCTCCCGCCTTTGGGATATCGACGGCAACGAGTACGTCGACCTGGTCAGCTCCTATGGCCCGATGATCCACGGCAATGCCCACCCGGCCATCGTGGAGGCAGTGCAGAAGGCGGCTGCCGACGGCCTCTCCTTCGGTGCCCCGACCGAGGGCGAGACGCTGTTGGCGGAGCACATCGTCAAGCGCACCGCCGTGGAGCAGGTGCGCCTGGTCAACTCCGGTACCGAGGCCACCATGTCCGCCGTGCGCCTGGCCCGCGGTTTTACCGGCCGCGCCAAGGTCCTGAAGTTTGAAGGCTGCTACCACGGCCACGTGGATGCGCTGTTGGCGTCGGCTGGCTCCGGCGTGGCCACCTTCGCGCTCCCGGATTCCCCGGGCGTAACCGGCGCTTCGGCCGCAGATACCATCGTTGTCCCTTACAACGATCTCGACGCCGTCCGCGAGGCCTTTGCCGCGCACCCGGGAGAGATCGCCTGCATTATCGCGGAAGCAGCCGCCGGCAACATGGGCACCGTGGCCCCGGAGGAGGGCTTCAACGCCGCGCTCAAGGAGATCGCGCATGCCGACGGCGCCCTGCTGATCCTCGACGAAGTCATGACCGGCTTCCGTACCTCCTACAAGGGTTGGTTCGGCGTCGATGGGGTAGCGGGTGACCTGGTGACCTTCGGCAAGGTGGTCTCCGGTGGCCTGCCCGCAGCCGCCTTTGGCGGCCGCGCCGACGTCATGGCCTCGCTGGCACCTGCCGGTCCCGTCTATCAGGCAGGCACGCTGTCCGGTAACCCGGTGGCGATGGCTTCTGGCCTGGCATCCCTGGAGCTGGCCAACGAAGAGCTGTACCCGCGCCTGCAGGCTAACGCGGATCGCCTGGCCGGCCTCATCACCGAGGCACTGAGCGCCGCCGGAGTGGCACACCACATCCAGCGCGCGGAGACGATGTTCTCCATCCGCTTCGCCGAGGGCCAGGGCCGTAACTTCGCCGATATGCAGGCCGCCGATACCTGGCGCTTCGCACCCTTCTTCCACGCACTGCTGGAGGGCGGCGTCTACGTCCCACCGTCAGCCTTCGAGACCTGGTTTGTGTCTGACGCGCTCACGGACAATGATTTTGAGGTAATCGAGGCAGCTCTCAAGCCTGCCGCCCAGGCCGCTGCCAGCGCGCAGCGCCCGCAATAAACCAACCATGTTGAGGGGATAGACACAGGCATATGTCCACCACCATCGTCCACTTCGTCCGCCACGGAGAGGTTTATAACCCGGATAAGATCCTCTACGGGCGCATCCCGGGCTATCACTTGTCCTCCCGTGGGCATTCCATGGCCGCACGCACGGCGAAAGCCTTCGAAGGCCATGACGTGACCTACCTGGCGGCCTCGCCGTTGCAGCGCGCGCAGGAAACCGCGATGCCGATTGCGAAGGTGACGGGCTTGGAGGTGGACGTCGACAAGGGCGTCATCGAGTCCGGTAACCGCTTCGAGGGCCTGCGCACCAAGGGCTGGAACTCGCAGCTGTGGAACCCGCAGCGCTGGCCGCTCATGGTCAACCCGCTTGAGCCCTCGTGGGGCGAGCCTTTTGAGGAGATCGCCGCGCGCATGATGGACGCTGCCGAGCGTGCTCGTTCCAAGGCCGAGGGGCACGAGGCCATCGTGGTGTCCCACCAGCTGCCCATCGTCATGGTGCAGCGCACCGTGTTGGGCAAGCGCCTGGCCCACGCGCCGTGGGACCGCGAATGCGACCTGGCCTCGGTGACCTCGCTGGTCTACCGCGACCGCGAGATCATCGATATCTTCTACTCCGAACCGGCGCAGGACATCTAATGGGACGCAGAACTATCCGCGCCGCCGCGGCCGGTGTCCTTGCTGTGTTTGCCTTGGCAGGCTGTGCGCAAAGCGAGGAAAACGCGCAGAACGCCGTGGCTTCCGGCGGCACCTTCGAGTTCATCTCGCCCGGCGGGCAGACCACCATCCGCTATGCGGAGGAAGACCGCAAGCCGCTCAAGGATTTCTCCGGTGAGGACCTGCGGGATGAGTCCACGACGATCAAGCTTTCGGATTTCAAAGACCAGATCGTCGTCCTCAACTCCTGGGGTCAGTGGTGCGCGCCGTGCCGCTCCGAATCGGATGACCTCCAGGCCATCCACGCGGAGCTGCAAAAGCGCAAGGTCGGCACCGTACTGGGTATTAACGTCAAGGACTTCAACCCGGAGATCTCCCGGGACTTTATGGCCGATAACGGCCTAGAGTACCCCTCCATCTACGACCCGCCCTTCAAGACGGCTGCGGCCCTCGGCGGCGTGCCCACCTCCGTGGTGCCCACCACCATTGTTCTGGATAAGCAGCACCGCCCCGCCGCGGTCTTCCTGACCGAGATCACGGAAAAGGATGTCCTCGAGGTCGTCGACGAACTGGAGAAAGAACAGTGATCCTTGCCGCTGACGGTATGGGGCAAAGCTTCGCCGATGCCGCCGTGTCCGGCCCGCTCCTGATCGGAGTGCTCGCCGCGGCCGTGGCCGGATTGGTCTCCTTCGCCTCACCCTGTGTGGTTCCACTGGTTCCTGGCTATATCTCTTACCTCGCCTCCGTGGTCGGCGGTGAGGTGAGCTATGACGAGGAGTTGGGGGTGGGCGTCGGCAAGCGCCGGCGTTGGGCCGTCGTCGGTGCCGCAGCACTCTTCGTGCTGGGCTTTACCGTCGTTTTCGTCCTAGCCACCGTGTCAGTCTTCGGCGCCATTTCGGCGCTGACGCTCAACGCGGATACCCTCATGCGCGCCGGCGGTGTCATCACCATCCTCATGGGTGTGGTGTTCATGGGCGTGGTGCCGGTACTACAGAAGGACACGCGCATGGCGCCGCGGCGCTGGACCACGTGGCTGGGCGCGCCGCTGCTCGGCGGGGTTTTCGCCCTGGGCTGGACCCCGTGCTTGGGCCCCACGCTGGCTGCCATCCTGTCTGTCTCCGCCGGCACCGAGGGAACCACCGCGCTGCGCGGCACCATCCTCATTATTGGCTACTGCCTGGGCCTGGGCCTGCCCTTCTTGCTCGTGGCACTGGGCTCCGCTAAGGCCATGCGCACCGTGACCTGGATGCGGGAGCACTCCCGGACCATCCAGATTCTCGGGGGCATCGCCATGATCCTCGTCGGCCTGGCGCTGCTGACCGGGCTGTGGGGAGATTTCATCAACGCCATCCGCCAGTGGACCGTGTCCTATGGCGCGACGCTGCTGTAAAGGAGGTTTTTCGTGAGATATATCCGCAAGGCCTGGCACTGGCTGACCAGCATGCGCACCGCGCTGGCGCTGCTCTTCTTGCTGGCCATCGCCGCCATTCCCGGATCGCTCCTGCCGCAGCGCTCGCTCAATGAATCTAACGTCAACGACTTCATTGAGACCAACGGCAAGGTGGCGGAGATCTACGACAAGCTGCAGCTTTTCGATGTTTTCTCCTCCGTCTGGTTCCAGGCCATCTACGTTCTGCTCATGATTTCTCTGGTGGGCTGCATCATCCCGCGCTCCTGGGATCACTACAAGGCATGGAAGACGCCGCCCACGCGTGCGCCGAAGTACTTGGAGAAGATGCCGCTCAACGCCACCGGGCATTCGGAGAAGTCCCCGGAGGAGATCGCCGCGGCCACCACGACCATGCTGAAGAAGTGGCGCGTGTCGGAAGTGTCCCCGGACAAGGACCGCGCCGGTGCCCAGTCTTTCTCCGCGGAGCGCGGCTATGCCCGTGAGCTGTGCAACCTCATCTTCCACATCGCACTGGTAGCCATCCTGCTCACCATGGCGGCCGGCCGTCTGGTCACCTACGAAGGCCAGGTCATCGTGGTCACGGAGAAGAACTCACGCGGCGAGACCCAAGAACAGACGCAGTCCACGGAGTTCTGTAATACGTCGACATCGGTGTATGACTCCTTCCGTGCGGGCCCGCTTTTCGACGGCACCGGGCTCCACCCCTTCTGCTTCCTCGCCCACGACTTCACCGCGGATTACCTGCCGAATGGCCAGGCGGAAATGTTTACCTCCAACGTGTCCTATGCCGCCGGTGACGATATCTTTACCGACCCGGAGACCTGGGAGGACTATCAGCTCCAGGTCAACCATCCGCTGCGCATTGAAAGCAACCGCGTCTATCTTCAGGGCCACGGTTTTGCGCCGACGATGACGGTGGAATGGCCCAATGGTGAAAAGCGCACGCAGACCATCCAATTCCAGCCCAACGACATGACCTACTTCCTGTCCTCGGGCGCGATGCGCTTCGACCCGCCCGCGGGCATGTACCCGGACTTGTATGAGCGCCGCCAAAACCAGATAGCCATCCAAGGACTCTTTGCCCCCACCGCTGAGTGGTCGGGCGAAAACGGTAAGCTCCTGCAGTCTTCCTTCCCAGCAATGAATGATCCGGCCGTGGCTATCGATATCTATCGCGGCGATGCAGGCTTGGACACGGGCCGTCCCCAGAGCTTTTTCTCCCTTGACCCGAGTCTGCTCCAGTCGGGCCAGCTGCAGAAGATTGACCGCGTCAACCTCACACAGGGCGAGTCAGTCACGCTCGATGACGGTACGAAAATCAGCTTCGACGGTGCCTCCGAGTTTGCGAACTACCAGATTTCCTATGACCCCTTCCAGGGATGGGTCCTGGTGTCCTCGCTCATTATGTTGGTCTCCCTCGTTGGTTCTTTGGTGATTAAGCGCCGCCGCGTGTGGGTACGTATCCGCCCGGCAGCTGATGGTGGCACCGACATTGAGATGGGTGGTCTTGCCCGCACCGACCGCGCCGGCTGGTCTGAAGAGTTTTACGCGTTGCACCGCGAGCTTCTCGAGCTGCCGGATCCGGATGAGGTTGAGGAAGACGTGCTGTATTCCGCCGACTAAAGGTGAGCAACCTATCAGTCAAAAGTTGGATACTGACAGGTAAGAGGGGTAGCCTTATGAGCACTATTCATCTCTCCGTTGAGTGAGCACTTTCGTTAGCACTGTGAAGGCAAGGTTTCTCATCCATGCAGATTGATCAGAATCTGTCCAACTTCTCCGACATCGCCGTCCAGACCGCGTTCGTCATCTACGCCCTCGCACTGGTGCTGTCCTTGGTCTACTACGGCCGCATGCAGGGCATCATTGAAGCCCTGCGCGCGCGTTCTGCCGCCGTGGCCCAGCAGCGCGAGCTGGCTACCGTCGGCGGCCCGGCAGGGGACGCGGTGCTTGGCGACGCCCCCTCGGCCGGCCTTAGCGAGGACGCCGACCTTGCCAAGAATCAGGAGAAGGTGGACAAGCTGGGCGGAATGACGCAGATGCTGCTGTGGCTGGGCATCGCACTGCACTTGGCCGCCATCGTGCTGCGCGGCTTGGCCACCAGCCGATTCCCGTTTGGCAACCTCTACGAGTACGTGCTCATGGTGACTGCTGGCGTCATGGTGGTGGCGACCATCGCGATGCAGCGCAAGGAGTGGCGCACCCTGTGGCCATGGCTGCTGACCCCGATCCTGGCGCTCATGTTCTACGGCTCCACGAAGCTGTATGCGGAGTCCGCCCCTGTGGTGCCGGCGCTGCAGTCTCACTGGCTGCCTATCCACGTCACCGTGGTCTCGCTTGGTGCCTCCATCGGTATCGTCTCCGGTATTGCCTCCTTGCTCAGTGTGCTGCGCGTGCACCAGGGCAAGGGAAGAGAGCATGGCTTCTTCGGTGCGATTGCCCGCCCACTGCCCTCCGCAAAGAAGTTGGATCAGCTGGCTTACCGCCTAGGAGTGGTGACCCTGCCGACTTTGGGCTTAGGTATTGTGCTGGGCGCTATTTGGGCGGAGTCTGCCTGGGGCCGCTACTGGGGTTGGGACCCGAAGGAAACCGTTTCCTTTGCCACCTGGATCCTCTACGCTGCCTACCTGCATGCCCGCGCCACCCCGGCGTTCCGCAAAGCTGCCCCGTACCTCAACATCGCGGCGATGCTGTTGATGGTCTTCAACCTGTTCTTCATCAACATGGTTGTCTCCGGCCTGCACTCCTACGCGGGGCTGAACTAAATGGCGGATACACATAAACCCCGGCACAAACAGGGTAAACCGGCCGGCGATAACCCGCAGCTCATTGCTTTAGGTGATGTCTTTGCTGAGCGACGCCGCGAGTTAGGCATCCTCCAGCAGGAGTTAGCTGAGAAAGCCGGTCTGTCGCGCTCTACCTTGCACACCATCGAGCACGGCGGCTCCGGTGTGCGCTGGGAGAAGATTGCGGCGGTGGCGGAGGCCCTCGACCTGGAGATGACGTTTACGCCTAAGACACCAAAGAACTAGTTGTCTTCCCCGGTGGCGTCAGGGTCTTCCGGCTTCTGAGGCTTGGGTGCGCGCCGGCGGCGCTCTTCTTCTTTGCGCTGTGCCTCGCGCTCTTTCGCGCGGCGCTCCTTGAAGCGCTGCTTTTCCAAGTTCCAGAGGAACTCTTCGTCATCATCGGGGCCCTTGATTGCGGGGCGCTGCGGCTGCTGTTGCTGCTGCGCCTTATTCTTCCAGCTGGATGGCCCAAATGCCTTCCACACGAGAAGTGCCGCGAGGATAAACAGGACTAGTAGTATCAAACGACCCATGCGTTGTATTCTACGGAATGCCCGCGAAGCAGAAGTGAGAATGATGAGCCAGACAGACAACATGACCAACGAGTCCCAGATCCCTGAGCCACCTCAGCCGGACCCGGCGCTCAAGCGCCGCTCACGTGTGGCACTGTGGAAGTATGGTGCCGCCCGCCTGGTGCTCTTCATCCTGCTGACCGTGGTGATTCAGCTGCTGGCTATGGCTATTGGTGTGGCCATCCCCGTGCTGGTGTCGGCTCTGTTGGCGTTGTTCGTGGCGCTGCCGCTGTCGATGCTGATCTTCTCCTCGTGGCGCGTGGAAGCTACCCAGACTCTGGCGGAGTATTCCGCACAGCGCAAGGCCCACAAGGAGTGGGTACAGGCGGAGCTGGCTGGCCGCTAAAAGCAGTTAGACAAAGGCAAGTGCTAGGGCGTTAATGATTGCCCATACCAGCATTGCACGGCCAGTCATGCCGAGCACCGGGATGAGTTTGGGCCCGCGCGCACCGCGGTTGACGGTGCGGATAGCGCCTAGTGCGAGGGGGAAGTAGAGCAGCGAGGCCAGCGCTGCCCAGGAATCGAAGGCCAGACCCACGGTAAGCAGCACTGGGAGCAGCAGCAGGATCATAAACAGCGTGCGGGATTTCTTATCACCCAAGCGCACGGCCAGAGTGATCTTTCCGGCGGCTGTATCGGATGGGATGTCACGGATATTGTTGGCCAAGTTCACCGCGGAGCTCATCCCGCCAATGCCCACGGCCAAGGCAAGGCCCGTCCATGTGATGCGGCCGGCCTGCGTGTACTCGGTGCCGAGGACTGCGACGAGGCCGAAGAAGATGAAGATGGCAACCTCGCCCAGCCCACGGTAGCCGTAGGGGTTCTTGCCGCCGGTATAGAACCAGGCGCCAGCGATACACACGGCGCCGACGAGGATGAACCAGGCCGCGTTGGCAGCTAGGGAGAGCGAAATGCCGGCGATGGCCGCCACGCCGAAGGAGACGAAGGCGGCGAACTTGACGTGCTGTGGTTTGGCCAGCCCGCCCCCGGTAAGCCGCTGGGGGCCGGTGCGGTCATCATCGGTGCCGCGGATGCCATCGGAGTAATCGTTGGCGTAATTCACGCCGATGATAAGCGCCCAGGCCACGATGAGCGCCAGCAACGCCCGGCCCCAGTGCAGGCCGTGGGCCGCGGCAGCGGCACCGGTACCAGCGATAACGGGAGCAAAGGCATTGGCCCAGGTGTGCGGGCGAGCACCCTGGAGCCAATCGGCAGGAGTGGCGGAATAGGCAGACATGCTCACTATTGTGCCACTGGTGTGGTGTGCTGCGGCAATGAGCTGGTGCGTTGGCGAAAGCGGTAGATGATGAGCACTGCAACGAAAATAACGGCATTGGTGACTGTCATTGCGGCAGAGGTAGCCGCGTCAAGGACATAGGCAACCCAAAATCCCACGACCGCGCTGATAGCGGCAACGCCACAGGCGGTCAACACCAGCGTGGGCACGCGCTGAGTAAGCAGCCGCGCGGTCATCGTCGGGAATACCATGAGAGCGATGACCAGCATGGCACCGGCAGCGTGAAAGGCGGCGGTGGCGGTGCAGGCAACCACGGTCATAAATATGATGTGAAGAACGCGCGTGGGCACCCCGCGTGCGGCACAAAAATCGGCGTCAAAAGTCGTGGCGGATAAACGCGGCAGTGTAAGGGCGAGGAAGAGAGCATTGATACCCAGCACTGCGGCCATGATGTAGCAATAGTTGGGATTGGAGAAGGCCGCGAGGTTGAGATCACCGACGAGAACGGCGTGGACATCAAGGTGCACGTGGCTCATGTGCGTAGAAATCAGGATGACTCCGGCGGCAAACAGGGCGGGAAAGACCAATCCGAGGGCGGAATCAGCAGTCACCAGCGGGCTGCGCTGTAGTGCGTCAGTTCCCAACGCCACCACCAAGGCGCCAGCGGCCGCGGTAACGAGCAAGATGGGTGAATCTAGATCTGCGGTAAAGAGGTAGCCGACGGCAATTCCGGGAAGGACGGCATGGCCGATGCCGTCGATAAGCATGGCCTGGCCTTTGAGGACAACAAAGGTGCCGGGGATAGCACAGGCCAAGGCCGTCAGAACGGCAAGGAGACAAGCGGTCGCGGCGAGGGTCATGAGGCTAGCTTTCTACTGGTGAGGCTGATAGTGACGAGCGCCGCCTGAGCCAGGACGATGACCGGACCGGTGGGCAGCGGGCCGTGCGCAATGGAGACATAGCAGCCGAGAGCAGCGGTGGCTGCGCCGAAGAACCCGGAGAGCGCGATGAAAGGTAGCAAGCGCGTGGTCCAGGGGCGGGCAGCGGCGGCAGGGCTGATGACCACGGCGACCATGAGCACTACGCCGACGACTTTGACGCCGAGCACCGTGATGGCGGTGAGGGCGAAGAAACTAGCCGCGTTGAGGAACGAGGTGCGGATGCCGGCTACCTGGGCAAAACTTGAATCAAAAGTGACTGCGGCCTGCCGGGTGTGAATGAGGAAAAGAAAAAGCAGCACGCAGCCACCGATGATGAGTGTGGACCGTACATCCGCGCGAGTGAGCGTGGAGGCATTTCCCAGCAAATAATCCTGGATTCCGGCCTTGCCAGGCAATGGTCGGCGGGAAATATACTGCATGAGCAGCATTCCCACCGAGAAAAATGTGGTTAGCGTGGCCGCCATCGCAGTGGTTTGCCCCAGGGGAGTTAACCGCGGGATGAGGTGAATGCACCCCACCGCGAGGGTTCCGGTGAGCAGGGCGCCGCAAGAAAGAAGCCAGACATTTCGCCCGTCCCAGCCAATGGCGGTGGCCACGAGGAAGGCGGTGAGCAGTCCAGGCAGGGAAGAATGCGAGATGGCATCGGCCAGCAGGCTGGTGCGGCGAACATATACCAGTGGGCCTAGCGCGCCAGCGCAGCCACCGATGAGCACGGTGCCCAGGAGTGCCTGGGTATAGGTGTAGTTCTGAAGAAGCTCGAGTGGGTTCATGATGGCAGGGAAAACATGTCGGCAATGGCGGACTCGGTAAGTACCTGCTCGGTGGGGCCAGCAGCAATGAGCCGGCCGTGGCCGACCATGAGGACCTCATCGCAAAAGTCGGCGACCTCCGCCAGGTTGTGATGCACCAGCAGGATGGTCACGCCGTTCTCGCGCAGTTCCTTGAGTACATCCATGATGGCGCGCTGACTCGCGGCATCGACACCAGCGAAGGGCTCGTCGAGGATGATGAATTCCGGCTCGCTAACGAGCGTGCGCGCCAACAACACGCGCTGGCGCTGACCACCAGACAGGGCGGAAATCGGCAGCTGCGCGTGTGCCTGCATTCCGGTGCGGGAAAGCGCGGCGTGAGCGGCGTCTTTGTCAGCGCGGCTGGGCCACTGCCACCAGCGCAGCCCGGCGGTGCGGCCCATCAGGGCGATGTCGAAGGCGGTGGCAGGGTAATTCCAGTCGATATCCGCATGTTGTGGCATATATCCGAGACGCTGCCGAAAATGTGCCAGATCGACGCCATCGAAGGTCATCGACCCGCAGGCTAGAGGCGGAAGGAGCCCTACCAGCGTGCGGACCAGAGTAGACTTTCCCGACCCGTTCGCACCCACCAGCCCGGTGATAGTCGCGGGGGTGAGGGTGAAGGAGGCGTCGTGAAGCACCGGCGTGCGGGGATAGCCGGCGGTGAGGTTTCCTACGCTGAGCATTAGCTTAGTGCTTTCGCCACGGCGCTAGCGTTATGTTCGAAGGCTCCGAGGTAGGTATCGGTTGGGGCTTCCGGGCCGAGGGTATCGGCAAAGAGCTCTTCATCCGAGATGGTGACTGTCCAGTTGCGGGTTTCTACGGCTTCCTTGAGAGAAGTGATGGCCTGTGGGTTCGCCTGGTTATCTTGGAAGATAACGGGGACCTTCTTCTCCGCGATCGTATCCGCGAGCTCGGAGATCTCAGTGGCGGACTTGGTGGCTTCGGTGGTCACGAAGTCGGTGGCTTGGACTTCAAAGTCGAAGGTCTTGCCGAAGTAGTTGAAGGCGTCATGGCCGGTGATGAGGACGCGCGGGGAGGCGTTTTCGAGTTCCTTAGCCGCTTTGTCATGCGCGGCTGCAATCTTGTCTTCATATTCATCGGCGGCCGCGGCATAGTCTTCGGCATTGTCAGAGTCGATTTCGCCGAGTTTGGTGCCGATGTGATCGACGACCTGGCTCCACAGCTCGGGGCTATTCCAGATGTGCGGGTCGTAGAGTTTTTCGCCCTTGTCACCTTGCTCGGGCCACGGCAGAAGGTCAGCAGTATCGAGCTGTTCGCCGACAGCTAGCTGCTTCTCACCGAGGGAGGAGAGCTGGCCCACCATTTGCGCCTCGAGGTGAAGGCCATTCCAGAGGACGAGGTCGGCGTCCTGCATCTTTTCAATATCGCGCGTGGTGGGCTGGTAGGTGTGCGGATCGCCGCCGGGACCGACCATGGTGGTGATGTCGGCGTCCGGGGCGATATTGGCGGCCGCATCAGCCAAGTAACCAGTCGTGGCGAAGATCGTCAGATTGTCGTCCTGGGCTTCGGCGGAGTCGCTGCTGGTGCAGGCAGTCAGCGCGGTGGCAGCCACGAGGGAAGCGAGGGGAAGCGCAATAAGTTTCTTCACGGGAAACCTCTCTTATTAAAAGTGAATGTCGATGTTCAATAGATTGAACTTGAAAGAGCATAAGACCTGAAACCTTTGGAAGCAATAGGCTGAACTACGATGGGGGTATGCACATCAGTGAGCTGCCCGAACGCACCCAGGATTACCTCAAGATCCTCTGGACCTATGAGGAGAAAGAGGGCGCTAATACCGCGATGCCGCTGGGGGACCTAGCTAAAGCGGCGGGGCAGAAGCTGCCCACCACGTCGGAGGCGGTCAAGCGCCTGGCCGCGAAGGGGCTGGTGGAACACGAACGCTACTTCGGTGTTCGGCTTGTTGAGGAAGGCCGGCGGCTGGCTGTGGCAATGGTGCGCCGGCATCGGCTCCTGGAAACCTTCCTCGTGCGCACTCTGGGCTATACCTGGGATGAGGTGCACGATGAGGCAGAAATGCTAGAGCACGCGACGTCCGACAGGCTCGTTGAACGTCTTGATTCTTTCCTGGGCAACCCCGCCCGCGATCCGCATGGTGATCCCATACCTGCCCCGGATGGCACTGCCGAGCCGGTCTCGCGCATTACGCTTATCGACGTCCCCGCGCAGACCCCCGTCACCGTGGAGCAGGTCACTGACGCTGATGGCGAATTTTTGCGCTACCTGGATAAATATGGAGTGCGGCCGGGAGTAGAATTGACCGTCGTTGCCCCTTCGGTTGCGGGTGTGCTCGAGGTTGCCGTCGATGAAGGTTCACACTTCCCCCTCGGGGAATCCGCTGCGCGCGGCATTGCCGTACGCAGCTTTGGCGAAGCGGAGGCTTAGCTGTCCCACATGCGGGCGACGGCGAGGCGGTCAACCTTGCCGGGACCGGTGGTGGGGAGCTGGGCCAGGCGCTTGAAGTCCTTGGGGATTTGCCACCGGGGAAGGCCACTATCGTCGAGAGCCACAAGGATATCGCCGACATCCGCCCATCCGGTATAGGCAGCGACGATCATCTGTCCCAAGCGTGGGTGGGGGATGCCGACCACGCACACGCCGTCCACTCCCGGCACGCGAAGGATGTGCTGCTCGAGCTGCTCTGGGTGGAGCTTGAGCCCGCCGGTGTTCAGGATGTTGTCGAGGCGCCCGGTGACGGTGAGGTGGCCGTCGTGAAGCGCGCCGGCGTCGGAGGTAGCAAACCACGAGGTACCGGACTCATCGACCATGAAGGCATCTGAGTCCACGTTTCGATAGCCCTGCGCAATCATGGGCCCGCCAAGGTAAATGCGCCCCTCGTCGCCGATGCGAACAAGAGCGCGATCGAGGGGACGGCCGTTGTAGACGCATCCACCGGAAGTTTCTGAGGAACCGTAGGTGGTGACGATATTGATGCGCAGCTTTTTCGCAGAGTCCAATAGTTGCGGGTGGGTGGCAGCACCTCCGACGAGGATGGCATCAAAGGTGCGCAGGGCCTCGATTCCTTCTAGCGAATCCATGGCCTTGGCTAGCTGCATCGGGGTCAGGCCCGTGTATGAGCGATCCCCAGTGGCGGCCAGCTCGTGCGCGGCGCGGGCGAAACTGGGGATGGAAAAACCTTCCGACAGGTCAAGGCAGAGCGGCTCCACGCCCGCGACGAGGGAGCGCACCAATACCTGGATGCCCGCGATATGGGAGGCGGGCATGGCTAGTAGCCACTGACCGGTGCCGCCTAAAGTCCGGTGCGTGGCATCGGCACTAGACACCAAGTTGGCGGCCGTGAGTTGCGCGCCCTTCGGTGTGCCCGTGGACCCAGAGGTGGCCACGACGAGTGCGATGGAGGAGTCAATAGGTTCTCCTGCGCGCATGTGGTTGCGCAGCAGCTGCGCGCGGGTGCGGTCCTCCGCCGGAATGGGCAGGAAGGTGGCTTGTCCTGCGATGGCCGCTTCCAGATCAGGGAGGATGGCGGCAGGGTCACGCGGATCGACGGGCAGAGGAGAGAGGAAAGTCACGGTTAGTTAGGTTACCGCCCGCGGTGTTCGTAAGGGTTGATGAGCTCATCCTCCTGATCGAAGGGGCGCTCACCGTCCCTCTGAGCCTGCTGGATGCGCCGCAACATCCACACTCGCGATGCAATGACGGCAATGAGCGCGATGGCCGCGAGGGCAATGGCGAAATACAGCACTTCAGGCTCTCCCTGGGTGAAGGTGATTGGTGGTAATTAGGATAGCTGGTAGGTCCCTACCTGCCCTCCCTACTGGCTTAAGCCTTAAGAAGTGGCCTCGTGTGTCTCGGGGGTGTCTTCTTCCGTGGAGAAGCAACCTAGGACAAAAATCAGCACCAGCATGGCGGCGATGGTTGCGCCAACGGCGACGCCCGCCCTTAGCAGCCAGGACCATTCGGTAAAGTGCCGCAGGGAAACCAAAAGGATTAGGCAGAGGACAAGTCCGATTGGGCGGGTTATCTGATTGATTTTCTCCGTGGTCAAAGTTGCCTCCGTGGGAGCTATAGTTACTGGCGTTAACTGTCCCGGATATTACCCTCGCTTTATCTTTCGGGTGGAAGAGGATGCATAAGCCCTCGAAGGAGTCCTAGTAGTAGTACGGGAACTCGTCCCAGTTGGGCTCGCGCTTTTCCAGGAACGACTCCTTGCCCTCGACGGCCTCATCGGTCATGTAGGCCAAGCGCGTGGCTTCGCCGGCGAAGACCTGCTGGCCCATGAGGCCATCATCGGTGAGGTTGAACGCGAACTTGAGCATGCGCTGGGCGGTGGGGGACTTCATGTTGATTTCACGTCCCATCTGGATGGCGGCGTCCTCCAGCTCGGCGTGGTCTACTACCTCGTTGACTGCGCCCATCTCATACATGCGCTGGGCATCGTAGGTGCGTCCCAAGAAGAAGATTTCGCGGGCGTACTTTTGGCCTGCCATCTTGGCCAGGTAAGCCGAGCCGTAGCCGGCGTCGAAAGAGCCGACGTCGGCGTCGGTCTGCTTGAAGCGTGCTTCTTGGCGGGAGGCAATGGTCATATCGCACACCACGTGCAGGGAGTGACCGCCGCCAGCAGCCCAGCCGTTGACCACGGCGATGACCACCTTGGGCATGGTGCGGATGAGGCGCTGGACCTCCAGGATATGCAGGCGGCCGCCTTCGACCTTTTCGCGGGCGGTGTCTACCGTGGATTCGTCCGCAGTCGCGTCATCGTGCGCGTGCTCAGTGGCGTAACGGTATCCTGAGCGGCCGCGGATGCGCTGGTCGCCACCGGAGCAAAATGCCCAGCCGCCGTCTTTCTGGGATGGCCCGTTGCCGGTGAGCAGCACTGTGCCAACATCCGGGGTACGACGCGCATGGTCAAGCGCGCGGTAAAGCTCATCCACCGTGTGCGGGCGAAACGCATTGCGCACCTCGGGGCGGTCAAAAGCGATGCGGACGATGCCATCCTTACGCTGTGGCTTCGGACCATCACTGATGAGCCGGTGATAGGTAATATCCGTCAGGTCCTCAAAGCCCTCGACGGTCTGCCAGAGCTCCGGCTTGAAAGGATTATCGGTGCTGTAGTTCTTCTGCTCGCTCATGGCACACCAGCTTAATTGGAAAGTAGTGCGCCGGAAGTATAGTCCCCATTCCCAACCCTCACCCACACTCTCCGCCCAGCGCGGCGGTGATAAACAATAAACAATACTGCGGGATTATCCCCGTCAATGTGCACGTGTACTCCGTACCAGCGCGGTACACCATACAGTGGGACGGAATCGAACCTCCCTGCCTTCTTGCGCTACGAAGGCGCCTGAGAAGCACTGGGCTCTTCCCTGCCCAGTAAGGGTTGCGCTCGCTGCGAAAAGTGTGGGCTACCGTCGCGCGCTTGGTGCGCGCGACATGACTACGTGCCGCAAGAATGCGGCACAACTAGCGGCAGACCTTATTTAGTTATCAGTTCCGTATTCCAGTTCAACTGCTGAATACGGGTATCTAGCTCGCGGTACTGGCGGGCCAGGTCATCAGCGCGTTCGCGCAGCTTCGGCACGGGCACGGTGGCCACGAACTTGATCTCCGAGCGGGAGTAACGGTCCTGGCGTGCACCAGCCTGCTCCGCTAAACCCTGGTAGATGCGGCGCTTGCGCAAGAGGCCATCGCGAAGTGCCAAGGCCTCCATCAGCGTGATCTCTTCATCGAACTTCGTAGCCGTGTTCGTGGCGTTGATGGCGATGACGAGTTCGTCGATGCGCTTGGTCACACCTTCGAGCTCACGGAGGAGATCCGTTGGATTCTCATCCGGTTCATCGCCCTCCTGCACACGGACCGTCGCGGCGAGGCGGTCACTCAGTGAGTTAAGGCGCTCCTGCGCCTGGGCACGCTCGGCCAAGGCCTCAGCAAGTAGCATGGGTCCTCCTTAATGGGAATCTTTATCTGCACAATCGTACAGAAGGGATGGGGGAACGCCGTATGGTCGTGACGGTTTTAACAAATAGCGCCCCAAAACTTCGATGATCTGGGGCCTTAATTGATCGATATGTACGTCGTGCGCGGTTGGTTGGTACGTTTTCGTAGATATGCCCGAAATTCTTCGGATTTGGGGGACCTTGTTTACCAAAACGTACTACGGACTCCGTGATTAACGTTGAGCCCGCGCGAAAACCGCTACCCAATAAACATAAATGCAAACAGCGTGTTGAGCACCGTCGCCACGATCATGGGCACGGAGGTGCGCTTGACCAGTTGGATGGGGTTGACCTTGATGGCGCCGGAAACGATGAGCACCGCGGCGTTAACTGGGGAGACCTGGCGCATGAGGTTCGACGTACCCCAAATGGCGGTGAGCATCTGCGGGGCGTGGATGGAGGTCTGCGAAGCCAGGTTGGGCACCACCTCAGAGAAGGCGAAGTAAGGCGCAGTACCGGAGCCGGTGAGTGCGGCCATCGCGGCGGTGGCGGCAACGAAGATGAGGACGATGATGACGGCGGCACCGGAGGAGCCTTCGGCGGCGTTAATAAGCATGTCGATAACGCCCATCTGCGTGATGCCCTCCACCAGGACGGCGGCGGCGACTAGCAGGGCGACCACGCCGGCAGCGCCCTCACCCATGCCCTTGAAGAAGGTGGCCATGGAATCCACGGCGCCGGAGACGGTGCGCTTGCGGATGGATTCAATAATCATCGCGATGAACAGGGACACCACGGTTACCGGCAGGATGCCGCCTTCAAAGGGGATGACACCCAAACGGTTGAGGATGGCGGAGACGATGATGAGTAGCAGCGGCATGAGCGGAAGCACAGCGTAGTAGCCCGGCAGGGAAGCAGCGCGGGCGATGGCTTCCTCGGTGGCGTCATCGTGCATCGAATCGGCGCTGACCTCGCCGGAGCTTTCGGCCTTGCGGGCATCCACCTTGTCGCAATGGCGCTGCCACCACATGTGGACGAAGGCGGTGATGAGCAGGGTGGGAACCGTTGCGCGGGCAACTGCGCCGTAGACGAATTCTGTTGGCGTCATGTTGGTGAGGTCAGCGCCTTGGATGAGGCCTGCTTCCAGCGGGGTGGGCACGATGGTGGAAGAGGTCACCACGATGGCGCCCACGGTCAGTGGTGTCAGGCCCGCGGCGATGAGCGCCGGCAAGAGCGTGGCCACGAGCAATAGGGATAGCGCCGCGGCCGAGGGAATCACCAGTGAGAGCAGCGTGCCCAGGATGAAGCCCACTGGAACCAGCCAGTACGAGCCTTTGAAGCGCTTGAGCGGTGAGGAGAGCACCACGACGGTCTTGGCATCCGCACCGATGTGGCGCATATAGGACACGAAGCCAAAGAGCACCATAATCGCCATACCGATGCCGGAGAAGCGCGCCTTGAACAGGGCGTCCACAACCAGCAGCTGGTCGTAGAAAGCATTGCCGGTTGCTTCAATTTCGGTGGTGCGGAAGTCGGCGCGCCCGGTGAGCGCGGCGAGCATGAGCAGGACGACGCCAACGGCGAAGATGGAAGCCGCGGCGTGAACTTTCTTATAGATGAGGTAGACAACTGCAGCGATGGCCAGCAGTGCGATGAGAAGATAGAGCATATCTGGTCCTTCTTCTGGTTATAACCAATTACCGTATTAATTTATCACTACCCATTACAGTTGTCGCATTCGGAGTCGACGTACGATGAACCCCATGCATATTGATGACGTCTTTGATCGCGCCCACGTGGTTTCCCTCCCACTCGCCGTTCAGTTCCGCGGTATCACCACGCGGGAAGCATTGCTTATCGATGGCCCCGCGGGCTGGGGTGAGTTCGCCCCCTTCCTGGAGTATGGCCCAGAAGAATCCGCGCGCTGGCTCGCCGCCGGTTTGGAAGCCGCCTACGAGGGTTTTCCGAAGCCAGTGCGTGAGTGGGTAGAAGTCAACGGCACTATCCCCGCGGTTCCTGCTGCGCAGGTGCCGGAAGTGATGGCGCGCTACCCGGGCTGCCGCACCTTCAAAATCAAGGTGGCGGAGAAAGGGCAGACGCTGGAGGACGACATTGCCCGCGTGGCCGCGGTGCGCGCCCACATCGAGTCCCAGGGCCGCGTGCCGGTTCTTCGCGTTGATGCCAACTGCGGCTGGAGTGTCGAGGAAGCCATTACCGCGGCGAAGGAGCTTATGCCGCTGGATTATATGGAGCAGCCGTGCAAGACCGTTGAGGAACTCAAGGAAGTTCGTGCTCAACTCATGCGCGCCGGAATTTTCGTCCGCGTGGCGGCTGATGAATCCATTCGCAAGGCCAGCGACCCGTACCGGGTGGCGGAATTGCAGGCTGCCGACGTCGCCGTGGTCAAACCAGCCCCATTGGGCGGTGTGCGCAAGGTCCTTGAGGTGGCGCAGCACCTGCGCGAGCGCCACATGGACATTACGGTCGCCTCCGCGCTGGATACCTCCGTGGGTATCTCGATGGGGCTGGCTGCGGTGGCTGCACTGCCGCAGATCTATGACGACGAAGATATCGACGTCACCCCAGCCGCAGCCGGCCTCGCCACAGGGTCACTCTTTAAAGAGGATGTCACCGCACCGCGTGAGCTTGTCGACGGCCACCTGCGCGCCGAGTTCCTCACCCCCGACCCGGATCGGCTCAGCGCGCTTGCCGCGCCGACTGATCGACGTGAGTGGTGGTTCGACCGCGTCCGACAGTGCTATCCGTACCTATAAAAGTACAGCTCACGGTACATGTCCTAAGGCCCGCGTAGGCTGGCTGGCATGACCATTTCAGTGAGAGACGCGCACCTACACAACCTTCGCAATGTCGACGTCGACATTCCCCGCGGCAAGCTCGTGGCGGTGACGGGCGTGTCGGGCTCCGGCAAGTCCTCTCTGGCGTTTGGCACCATTCACGGTGAGGGCCAGCGCCGCTACCTCGAGTCCGTGGCACCTTTCGCTCGCCGCCTCATTGCCTCTGCCGTGGATCCGCAGGTTGGCGGTATCGATGGCCTGCCGCCGACGGTGGCCTTGCAGCAGTCGGCATCGGCAGGTGGCGCACGTTCCACCGTGGGCACGATTTCCGCTATTTCCAACTCTGTGCGCCTTTTGTACTCGCGGTGCGGTGACAACCCTGAAGGGTTGTACTCGGATTCCTTCTCACCTAATACCCCGGAGGGCATGTGTCCGGAGTGCCAAGGCACCGGAGTAGTCCACGAGCCGACGGAAGCCTCCATGGTTCCGGACCCCTCCTTGAGCATCGAAGAGGGTGCTATCAAGGCGTGGCCCGGTGCCTGGGCGGGCAAGAACTTCCACGACATCTTGGAGGAGCTGGGCTATGACCTAGATTCGCCGTGGGAAGACCTGCCACAGAAGGACCGCGACTGGATTCTCTTCACCGAAGAGCGCCCGGTTGTCACCGTCAAACCGCACCGCGGTGCAGACCAGATCCAACGCAACTACGAAGGTACGTGGCGTTCCGTGGCGTCCTATCTGCGCAAGACCTACGCGGAGACGAAGTCGGACACGCTGCGTGCGCGCACGTTGAGTTTCATGGAATCCCATGAATGCACCACGTGTGAAGGCCGCCGCCTCAATCCGCGGGCGCTCAAGGTGACCTACGCCGGGCTGCCTATCGATGCTTTTAATAACCTTCCCCTCGCTGAGACTCTGGAGCTTCTTCAGTCGCGGTCCCCGCAGCCGAATGACGCAGAAGACCTGCTGCTCAAAACGATTCGCCCGGCCTTGGAATCCGCGCTGGAGTTGGGGCTTGGGCACCTGAGCCTGGATCGTCCCACCGAAACTCTCTCCGCCGGCGAGGTACAGCGCCTGCGTCTGGCCGCGCAGTTGCGCTCGGGCCTTTTCGGCGTGACCTACGTCTTGGATGAGCCTTCTGCGGGTCTCCATCCGGCGGAGCGCGATGCTGTCCGGGATATCTGCCGCCGCTTCATCAATGAGGGCAATTCCGTCCTCTTGGTGGAACACGACATGAATTTGGTCAAGGACGCGGATTGGCTGGTTGACGTCGGGCCACTGGCCGGCGAGCGCGGCGGCCAGGTGGTGTACTCGGGGACCGTTGCGGACTATGACGCTGATACCCCCACCGCCCGTGCGTTGGCGCGCCCGCATCCTGAGCCGAAGTCGGAACCGCGCCAGGCTCATGGTGAGGTGGAACTGCGCAACGTGCACTCGAATAACATCGACGGCCTCGACGTGAGCTTTGGTCTGGGCCAGTTCACCGCCCTGACTGGGCTTTCGGGATCCGGTAAATCCACACTGCTCCAGGTTCTTGAAGAAAAACTCACGGGCGAGGACAGCCCACAGGCCGTCAAGCGCGTGGTGTCCATTACCCAAAAACCCATCGGCCGCACGCCGCGCTCCACCGTCGCGACGTATACCAACCTCTTTGACAACGTGCGCAAGCTCTTCGCTGCCACTCCGGAGGCGAAGAAAAAGAAGTGGACAGTCTCTCGCTTTTCCTACAACGTGAAGCAAGGCCAGTGCCCCACCTGTGGTGGTGCGGGCCAGATTGAGGTCGAACTCGTCTTCCTCCCCGGCTCCTACACGCAGTGCCCGGACTGCCAGGGCAAGCGCTACAACGAGGACACCTTGTCCATCCGCTGGAAGGGCTACACCATCGCGGACATCTTGGACCTCACTGTGGAAGAGGCCCTCGAGGTCTTCGCCGAGGAGGAACCGATCCTCCACGCCGTCCAGACCCTTGATGCCGTGGGCTTGGGCTATCTGCGCTTGGGCCAAGGTGCTCCGGAGCTTTCCGGTGGCGAAGCCCAGCGCATCAAGCTGGCCACCGAGTTGCAGCGCTCGCGCAATTCACGCCGCGGACACACTGTCTACTTGCTGGATGAGCCCACGACGGGCCTGCACCCGGCCGATATTGACCTGCTCATTAAGGAACTGCATTCGCTGGTGGATGCGTCTCACAGCGTCGTCACCGTGGACCATGATCTCCACCTCATCGCCGGCGCGGACCGCGTCATCGAGATGGGCCCCGGTTCCGGTGCTGAAGGCGGAAAGATCGTGGCAGACGGCGCACCGGGTGACGTCGCCAAGGGCGAAACACCCACTGGCCGAGTGTTGAGCGGCGTAGGCACACGTTAAGGACGCACGATAAGGTAAATCCCATGACCAACAACAACGGCGAGAACGAGACGCGCCAATTCGGCCGCGTCAACGGTGACAACGAAACCCGCCAATTTGGCGCACCCCAGCAGGGCCACGGCAACCAGCAGCCCTACCAGCAACCGCCGCAGCGCCCGCAGCAGTACTTCCCGGAACCGGGTTCCCAGAACCCGTCCGGATACGAGCAGAACTACCAGCAGCCGCAGTATGACCCGGTGCCCTCGAGCTACCAGGTAGAAGAGCAAAAGCAGGGCGGAGGTGCACTCGCGTACGTCTTTGCAGCTATTGCAGCCATCGCAGTGGTGATTGCCGGCATTCTCTTCTTCCTTTGGCGCGGTGCTGCGGAAGACGCCAACAAGCCTGCCCCGGAGCCGGTCACCGAGACTCAGACGGTGACCACGGAGGTTCCCACCACGGTGACGACCACAAAGGAAGCACCGCGTGAGGAAGATTCACCGGAGCCGCCGGCGGATCTGCCGACCGAACTCCCGCCAGAGCTGCAGGACCAGTTGGATGAGAGCGGATCTGACATCGAGAGCTTGCTCAACGATCTCCTTGGTGACCTTGAAACGAACGGTGGCGGGGAAAATGTCTAACACCGCTGCCGCAGATAGCGCTGCCTCAAGTGAGCAGCCGGAGTCGATGGAGCTGGCCCAAACACTGGCAGCGCAGCTCTCGCGGCACCTTACCGATGTCGTGCTGTGCCCCGGTTCGCGCAATGCGCCGCTGGCGCTGGCGTTGCTCGCGCGTTCCGATATTCGCGTGCATACCCGCCTGGATGAGCGCTCGGCAGCTTTTGCCGCCTTAGGATTGGCGCGCGTGCAGCGTCGCCACGTGGGCGTTGTCATGACGTCCGGAACTGCGGTGGCTAATACGCTGCCTGCGATGGTGGAAGCGCACTACTCGCATACCCCGCTGGCGGTCATCAGCACAGACCGCCCTGCACGCATGGTGGGAACCGGCGCGTCCCAGACCATCGAGCAGCAGGGTATTTTTGGTGTCTATGCCTCCACCACGCAGGTGGAGAAGACTAGCGATGTTCCGCTCATCGCCGAGCGTTTCCTTGCTGACCGTCAGGTGCACATCAACGTGGCCTTTGATGTTCCGCTCGTGGGGGAAGAGCTGCCGAGCACGCCGAGTGATGTCACGCAGCACCGCGCGCGGACCCCGCGCTGGTCCAACCATGGTGAGGTCGCCGTGGACCTGAGCCGCAACACGCTCGTCGTCGCGGGCGACGAAGCCTGGGAGGTCGAAGGCCTCGAGGACGTGCCGACCATTGCCGAGCCCACCGCACCGGCGCCTTATCACCCGGTACACCCAGCCGCAGCGCACCTTTTCCGCCGCGCGCAGGTCTCCGCCAATGACTACGTGGTCAACACCAAGGTGGACCAGGTCATTGTCGTGGGCCACCCCACCCTGCACCGCGGGGTATTGGCGCTGTTGAGTGACCCCGATATTGATCTCATCTGCCTCTCACGCACGGAGGACTTCACCAACCCCCGCGGCGAGTCCGCGCAACTGGGCACCACGGTGAAGACCAGCGGCGAGCCCACCCGCGAGTGGATGAAGATCTGCGAAGGCGCAGCCCAGATGGCCGCCGACGGCGTGCGCGAGGTGCTCGCGGAGTCCGCCGGCGAAGAGGCTAAAGACTCCGACATCGGCTTTACCGGTCTGCACGTGGCCGCCGCGGTGGGAGACACCTTGTCCGTGGGAGACGTGCTGGTACTCGGTGCATCGAATCCGGTGCGGGATGCCTCCCTCATCGGCCTGCCCTTCGATGGCGTGGAGACCTACTCGCCGCGAGGTGCTGCTGGCATTGACGGCACGATTGCCCAAGCCATCGGAATCGCGCTGGCCACACAGTCCCGCGAGGCAGATGCGCCGCGCGCGCCGCGCACCGTAGCACTCATGGGGGACGTGACGTTCCTGCATGACGCCACCTCGCTCATCCTCCCCGAAGACAACCCCCGCCCGGAGAACCTCACCATCGTCGTCTCAAACGACGACGGCGGCGGAATCTTTGAGCTGCTCGAGCAGGGCCGCGAGCCGCTGCGTGCGTCCTTCGAGAAAGCTTTTGGGACGCCGCATGGGGTGGGCGTGGCCAAGCTGGCGGAAGCATGCGGTGCCGACTACCGCGAGGCGAGCTCGGCGCAGGAGCTTCTCGACGTCCTCGCCGAGCTCAAGGAATACTCCACCGGCATCACCGTGGTGGAGGCCCACACCACGCGGTCCTCGCGGCGCGCACTGCAGGAGGCGCTGGCGGCCAAGGTAGGCCAGTAAGGTGACCAGGCGACGGGTGCGCCAGATCATCCTGGTGCTCTATGCGGCGGCGCTGGTGGGCATGGCGGGAATGGTCATTGGGCCTTTTCTCAATGACCGCGCTATTAACGCCAACCCCGGCCGCGCGCTGGCCACGGTGACCGATGTGGGTCGTTTACGCACCTTCGTAGACTTCCAAGACGGCGAGGGCATCTATCACTCCCCGCCGACCGGTCTGCTCTATCCCACTGGCCTGGGAGAGGGCCAACAGGTGTGGGTACTCTACGCCAAGAACAACCCTGACCTGGTGAAAGTGGAGGGGCGTGAGTGGACGCTCTCCATCATCCCGGGGTTGTCGTCGGCACTCGTGGCCACGCTGATCGCGGGTGCGTTGTGGTGGGGGAGTGGAAAAATTAACCGGAATTTAGCGCATCCGTTACCAACGGAGAACTCGGACAAGGAATGATAGGGCACATGCGTGTAGCTATCGTCGCGGAATCCTTCTTGCCTAACGTCAACGGAGTGACCAACTCCGTGCTGCGCGTGCTCGAATACCTCCACGAGCACGGACATGAGGCCATTGTTGTGGCCCCCGGTGCCCGGGACGGGCAGGAGGAAATTCCTGACTACTTAGGGTTCAGCATCGTCCGCGTCCCCACCGTGCGGGTGCCGCTGGTGGATTCCCTTCCAGTGGGTGTGCCCACGAGCGCGGTGGATGAGGCACTCCGAGCCTTTAAGCCGGACATTATCCACCTGGCTAGCCCGTTCGTTCTCGGTGCGGCGGGAGCCTTCTCCGCGCGCCAGTTGCGCATCCCGGCCGTGGCTTTGTATCAGACTGACGTGGCAGGATTTGCCACCAAGTACCACGCTTCCGCCTTGGCTTATGGCGTGTGGGAGTGGCTGCGCACCATTCACAACGCCTGCCAGATGACCCTCGCGCCGTCGTCCCTCACCATTGCTGACTTGGAGAAGCACCACATCAAGAACGTGCGCCATTGGGGCCGCGGTGTGGACTCGGAGCGTTTCCATCCGTCGAAACGTTCGGACGCGCTGCGCCGCGAGTGGGAGCCCACTGGCCGCAAGAAGATCGTTGGCTTTGTTGGCCGTTTGGCTGCGGAAAAAGGCGTGCACCGTTTGTCGGCGCTTAATGATCGCGAGGATATCCAGCTCGTCATCGTTGGCGATGGCCCTGAGCGCCCGTTGCTGGAAGCCCAGCTGCCCAGTGCGGTCTTTACTGGAGCACTTGGCGGCGAGGAACTCGCTGCGGCCTATGCCTCCCTCGATGTCTTCGTCCACGCGGGCGAGTTTGAGACTTTCTGCCAGGCCATTCAGGAGGCGCAGGCTTCCGGTGTGCCGACCATCGGTCCGCGTGCGGGCGGCCCAGTGGACCTCATTGAGGAGGGCTATAACGGGCTGCTTCTCGACGTTTCAACGTTCGTCGAAGACCTCCCCAACGCCGTCGATGCGCTGCTTAACCCGGAGATCCACGAGGAGCTGCGCGCGAATGCCCGCGAGTCCATCTCCACGAAGACGTGGCCTGCACTGTGCGAGCAGCTGCTGGGTTATTACGAGGAGGTCTTGGAAGATGTGCGCGAGGTTCCCCTGACCATCTTGGGCCAGCGCCCAGAGCTGCCGCGTTGGGCCGCTCGCGCCCTCGGTGCACGCGTAGCCTAGACTTGGCTTTTGTGTCTAAGGCAGATCTGGATAAAAAGCCCTTCGATGTCGCGCGCATGTTTGACGCGGTGGGCAAGAAGTACGACATCACCAACACGGTGCTGTCCTTTGGCCAGGATGCGCGCTGGCGCCGTCTGACCCGCGAGCGACTTAACCTTAAGCCGGGGGAGAAGGTTCTCGACCTCGCTGCCGGTACCGCAGTGTCCACCGTGGAGCTAGCTAAGTCTGGTGCGTGGTGCGTTGCCTGTGACTTCTCGCGCGGCATGCTCGCAGCCGGTAAGGACCGTGACGTGCCCAAGGTCGCCGGCGATGGCATGCGCCTGCCGTTTGCCGATAACACCTTTGATGCGGTGACAATCTCCTATGGCCTGCGCAATATCCACGATTTCGAGCTCGGCTTGCGCGAGATGGCCCGCGTGACCAAACCGGGTGGGCGCTTGGCGGTCGCGGAGTTTTCCAAACCCGTCATTCCGGTCTTTGGCACCGTGTACAAGGAATATCTGACCCGCCTGCTGCCGCCGATTGCCAAGGTGGTCTCCTCCAACCCGGAGGCCTACGTTTACCTTGCAGAGTCCATTCGCGCGTGGCCGGAGCAGCACGAGCTAGCTGCCGCCATCAACCGCAATGGGTGGGAGCAGGCAGGCTGGCGCAACCTGACGTGCGGCATCGTGGCGCTGCACTCAGCGGTTAAACCGGCTTAAGGGGCCTAAGTCCCACAGGCCTTAGGCCCAGAGAGGGGTATCGCGGCGCAGCGCGGACACTGCGCCACCAGCTAAACGCCAAGCACGGGCGATGAGGTCTTTGTCTTCTTCCGTGATGAGGTTGCCCATCAGGCGCGCGGCGGCAGGCATGAGCATGCGGCCGACCGGACCGCGCATGGCGATAGGTCCGGCAAGCGGCAGGAACTGCGGGTAGGTCAGAAGGCGCGCGGCCGTGCGAGCCAGCAGGAAAGCCTCCCCGTACTCGGTGCGTAGGCGGTCTGGCCAGGCCAAGGTGAGATCCTTCGTGCCGAGCATCTCGACGGCAAGAGCAGCCGTTTCCAAGCCATAGTCAATCCCTTCGCCGTTGAGTGGGTTGACGCAGGCGGCAGCGTCCCCAATGAACGCCCAGTTTGCACCCGCGACACCAGAGACCGCTCCGCCCATGGGTAACATCGCCGAGGTGACGTCGCGGAGCTCGCTGAGGCCCCATTCACCGCGCTGCTGCTCGGCGTAGAAACTCAAGGCTTTCTTTGTGTTGAGGCCGGCCGGCCGGGCAGCCGTGGACAGTGCACCGAGGCCGATGTTGACCCCTTGCCCGAGCGGAAAAATCCAGCCGTAGCCGGGCTGGACAACGCCATCTGAGTCCTTGAGCTCGACGTGGGAGTGCATCCACTCTTCACCATCGTGTGGGGAGTCGGCATAGGCGCGCGCAGCGATGCCGTAGACCTCATTGCGGTCCCACCGGCGGCCCAGTTGCTTGCCGAAGGTGGAACGCACGCCGTCGGCAACGATGACCCACTTCGCACTCACGCGCCGCTGGCCTACAGCGAAAGAGGTGAGGCGGTTGCCGTTAAGCTGTGGATCCGTGGCGGTGCCGGTGAGAAGACGCGCACCGGCGTCCTGGGCGGCGGTGACGAGGAGCGCGTCGAACTCATAGCGCGGTAGGGCCGTTCCTTCCTGTGAGGGGTATGTCGCTGGCCACGGCGCAGTGACTGAACCGCCGAAGCCGTGCAGCTTCAGCCCACGGTTGCGGTAGGAGGCGTTGACCTCGATGCCGAGAAGGTCCAGCTGATGCATGGCTCGTGGGGTGAGTCCATCGCCGCAGGTTTTGTCGCGGGGGAAGGAGGAGGCGTCGATAAGCACAGTGTCGTGACCGGCCCGTGCGGCATGGATAGCGGCCGCAGCGCCTGCGGGGCCGGCGCCGACAACAGCGACGTCTGCATGGATGGAATCGATCTGCTCCGACATGGGGACTATCATTGCACGGGATAGTGGCCTTGAGTGTGTTGAGGGCCGTGCTATGGGCTACGGTAAGTAAACACTAGGATTTTTGAGTTAATAAGGAACGCGTTTAATGTCACACGGCCAAACTCACGCCAAGCACGTGAACTTGGGGGATGCGCAGCTCACCGAGCGTATCAACGCCGGGATGACTGCCGTTGAAGATCTGCTCAGCGCGGAGCTCGACCGCGGGCAGGACTTCATCAAGGAGAAGGTGCGGCACCTCTCGATGGCTGGTGGTAAGCGTTTTCGCCCGATGATGGCGCTGCTGGCCTCCGAATTCGGTGAGCGCCCGGAGTCGCCTGAGGTGATCAAGGCAGCCACGGCTGTGGAGATGGTGCACGTGGCTACGTTGTACCACGACGACGTCATGGATGAAGCTGACCGTCGCCGCGGTGTGGAATCCGCCAACTTCCGGTGGACAAATTCCGTGGCGATTCTGGCTGGTGACGCCCTTCTTGCGCATGCCTCGCGGCTGATGAGCCAGCTGGATACGCACACCGTCGAGCACTTTGCCGAGACTTTTGAAGAGCTCGTTACCGGTCAGATGCGTGAGACAATCGGCGCCGGTGAGGCCAATGCGGTGGAGCACTACACGGCGGTTATTCGGGAAAAGACCGCCGTGCTTATTGCCTCCGCCGGCTACCTGGGTGCTTATCACTCGGGTGCAGGCCCCGAGCAGTGCGAGGCCCTGCGTCAGATTGGCTCTGCCGTGGGCATGATTTTCCAGATTGTGGACGACATCATCGACATCTTCTCCGACCCTGAGGAGTCCGGAAAGACGCCAGGCACTGATTTGCGCGAAGGCGTTTTCACGCTCCCAGTGCTCTATGCCTTGGAGGAAGAAGGTGAGGTCGGCGACGAGCTGCGTGGCTTGCTTACGGGACCGCTGACTGATGACGCCTCGGTGGACCGCGCTATCGAATTGTTGTGGAAGTCCACCGGCCGCGACAAGGCCATGGCGGATGTCAACGCCTACCTGCGCGTGGTGGAGGATCAGCTCTCGCTCTTGCCCGAATGCACGGCGAGTGAAGCGCTGCGTCAGCTCGCGGATTACACGGTCCAGCGCGTAGGCTAATTGGGGCTCCTGCCAGCTGATTTGCATGTTGGGCGGGACTTCGTAGTAAAGTACATAACCGCACTCACGAGTGCATGCCAGGTTGCCCGAGCGGCCAAAGGGAGCGGACTGTAAATCCGCCGGCATTGCCTTCAGAAGTTCGAATCTTCTACCTGGCACAGAATGAATCCCGCAGACACAGAAATGTGGCTGCGGGATTTCGCGTTGCGCGGGAACGCGATCGCGGACACACAGGGCTGGGTTGGGCAAGGGCGGAGTTGAGGGGTGTTTAAACGCTTCTTCTAAAGGCCTAAAAACATTCACTATGCTGGCGATTTGTGTTGTTTACGCGTTTCGGGTTAATCTTTTCAAGGCTTCAACGAGAGCACAGCGGAGATAATCCGTTACTCAAAGAGGCTGTGCCCCCTTAGCTCAGTCGGCAGAGCGTTTCCATGGTAAGGAAAAGGTCGACAGTTCGATTCTGTCAGGGGGCTCCATTCATGTTTCCAGACATTTCTGGAAGGTGAATATGGCGGTGTAGCTCAGTGGTAGAGCAAGCGACTCATAATCGCTGTGTCGCGAGTTCAATTCTCGCCATCGCTACCGGGAAGGAAAAGCGCCCGTGATCTGGGCGCTTTTTTACTACCGACTCCCAGCCTTACACGGCACGTGGTTTCCATGTGGGATCACCGTTCTGGTAGGGTTGTGCGTTGTCCCAAAAAGGACACGCAAAGGGGCGTGGCGCAATTGGTAGCGCAACGGTCTCCAAAACCGTAGGTTGCAGGTTCGAGTCCTGTCGCCCCTGCCACATCACTTCAAGGAGGAAATCGCCGTGAGCGATGAAAAGCAGCCGAGCACCGGGGCAGCCCGCCCAACCGGCAAGCGTCAGCTCTCTGGCGCAGCGACCACCTCTACTGAGTCCTACACTGACAAGCGCGTTGTACGCGTCGAGGACAAGAAGGAAGAATCTGCCGGTGGTTCCGTGGCCTCCTTCCCGAGTGAGGTTGTTTCCGAGGTGAAGAAGGTTGTCTGGCCTACTGGCAAGGAGATGGTCCAGTACGTGCTCGTGACCTTTGCCTTCCTCGTCGTGCTGACCGCACTGGTCTGGGGCGTTGACACGTTGACGGGCCTCGGAGTTGAAGCGGTCCTCGCGCCCAAGTAGAATCAACCGCATACTTTCATCCCGCCGAATCCCACTAGGGGAACGGCGGGATACTTTTTGCCCTAGCCACCCCGAGTACCCTGGTAGTGACTAGACGGATTAATACACAGATGGAGCAAACAATGAGCGACGAAACCACCGGCACTTCTCTGGAACAGGCCATGATCGATAATGTCCAGGACCAGGCCGCTGAGGCTGCTGAGGAAGCGGAAGCTGCCGAGGAGACCATGGACGCAGCTGCCGCCGAGGAACAGCAGGAGGAACTCTCTGCAGAAGAGCAGGAAGCTGCCGAGAAGGAAGCCGCTGCAAAGGCCGCTGAGGCAGCGCTGGGTGGCGGTGCTGATGAGGAGGAGGCGTCGGAAAGCGCAGCAGCCCCTGGTGCTGACGCCGCCGCAGCAGAGGCTGAGTACAAGACTCGCCTGCGCGCCTTTACTCGTGAGCTGAAGAAGCAGCCGGGCCAGTGGTACATCATCCAGTGCTACTCCGGTTACGAGAACAAGGTGAAGACCAACCTGGACATGCGCGCCCAGACGCTTGAGGTGGAGGATTCCATTTTCGAGGTTGTCGTGCCGGTCGAGCAGGTCCTGGAGAAGAAGGACGGCAAGAAGAAGGTTGTGAAGCGCAAGCTGCTGCCGGGCTACGTGCTGGTGCGCATGGAGCTTAACGACGCTGCCTGGTCCGTCGTCCGCGATACCCCAGGTGTGACGTCCTTCGTGGGCAATGAGGGTAACGCCACCCCGGTCAAGATTCGCGATGTGGCCAAGTTCCTCATGCCGAACGATGCAACTGTTACCCCGGAGAGCTCGGCTGCCGACGCTGACGGCGAGCAGGTCGTTGCCATGCCGGAGAAGGAAGTGGCCAAGGCTTATGCACATGACTTCGAGGTGGGCGAGGCTGTCACCATCCTGTCCGGCCCGCTAGCCTCTGTTTCTGCCACCATTTCCGAAATTGATCCGGAGACTGGCAAGATGCAGGGTCTGGTATCTATCTTCGGCCGCGAGACCCCGGTGGAGCTGTCCCCGACGGAGATCGAGCGCATCTCCTAGAAAGCGATTTTGAGCTGGGCGCACGGTGTTCTAAACTTGAACGCCGTGCGCTTTTGCGCATGTTGAAACGTTCATCCTCCGGTGGCCCACAACGCGTGAGCATCCGGACGGGGTGCTGTTATTCATCGTGGCGGCACCTCGGTACCACAGGAAAGAGGTAATTCGATGGCTCCCAAGAAGAAGGTTACTGGCCTGATCAAGCTCCAGATCGAGGCAGGCGCTGCTAACCCGGCCCCGCCGGTTGGCCCGGCACTCGGTGCCCACGGCGTCAACATCATGGAGTTCTGCAAGGCGTACAACGCTGCGACCGAGTCCCAGCGCGGCAACGTCGTTCCGGTGGAAATCACCGTGTACGAGGATCGCTCCTTCGACTTCAAGCTGAAGACCCCGCCGGCTGCAAAGCTCCTGCTTAAGGCTGCTGGCATCAAGAAGGGCTCCGGCGTTCCGCACACCGACAAGGTGGGCTCCGTGACCTGGGATCAGTGCAAGGAGATTGCACAGACCAAGTTCGAGGACCTCAACGCTCGTGACATCGAGAACGGCGCCCGCATCATCGCTGGTACCGCTCGCTCCATGGGCATCACCGTTGACGGCATCCCGGCTAAGTAATAATCGAATCTTTATCGAATCTTTAGTGCGCGGCACGTCGTGTGCCGCGCGTGGCAGGGCCAGCTTCGGCCCGCTATCACCACATCAATCCAAGAAAAGGAATTGCACTTATGAGCACCAAGTCCAAGGCATACAAGGCTGCCGCTGAGCTGGTAGACCGCTCCCGCCTGTACCGTCCGATCGAGGCCGCCAAGCTGGCCAAGGAGACCTCCTCCAAGAACTTCGACGCCACCGTTGACGTCGTCTTCCGCCTCGGCGTTGACCCGCGTAAGGCTGACCAGCTGGTTCGCGGTACCGTTTCCCTGCCGCACGGCACCGGTAAGGACGTCCGCGTAGCTGTCTTCGCTGAGGGCGACAACGCTGAGG
Source organism: Corynebacterium sp. HMSC035E02 (assembly GCF_001836065.1). Lineage (NCBI taxonomy): Bacteria > Bacillati > Actinomycetota > Actinomycetes > Mycobacteriales > Corynebacteriaceae > Corynebacterium > Corynebacterium sp. HMSC035E02. Next base: position 15,891 of record NZ_KV827362.1, on the reverse strand, counting down.
CTGCTAAGGCTGCTGGCGCTGACATCGTTGGCACCGAAGAGCTGATCGCTGCCATCAACGAGGGCAACATCGACTTCGACGTTGCTATCGCTACCCCCGACCAGATGGCCAAGGTTGGCCGCGTTGCCCGCGTTCTGGGCCCGCGTGGTCTCATGCCGAACCCGAAGACCGGTACCGTGACCGCTGACGTGACCAAGGCTGTTGCTGACGTCAAGGGCGGTAAGATTTCCTTCCGCGTTGACAAGGCTTCCAACCTGCACGCCATCATCGGTAAGGCTTCCTTCGACGCTGAGAAGCTGGCTGAGAACTACGGTGCACTGTACGACGAGATCGTTCGTCTGAAGCCGTCCTCCGCCAAGGGCGTCTACGCCAAGAAGATCACCATCTCCACCACCTCCGGCCCGGGCATCCCGGTCGACGCTTCCGTGGAGAAGAACTACACCGAGTAAATCGGTCTAGCGCATCGCGCTAAATGACAAAGGGCTTCGAGGTTTACCTTCGGAGCCCTTTTCATTTACCCAGCCAGTCCCGTGTAGATAGCGGCTGGGATCGCTAGGCGTCGATATCGTCCGGCACCCAGTCGCGGCTGTCTACGTCGAGGTAGACATTGCGCGCTAACGGAATCTGGTGAGAGGAAGATTCCAAAATATGCATGAAGTAACCGGCGGTGTTGGGGATAGCGAGGGTATCGCCCACCGCTATGCCCTCCGGGAAATCGAGCTCGCGGCGCAGGATGACTTCATCTTCGATGCAATAGGCCCCCACCACGAACCCGGTGCGCGGTTCCCGGGCCACCGCACCGCGGTCTCCGGCAGTGGGTACGAGGAGCGGGTCGAGCAAGATATCATCCGCCGCGGTACGGCATTGGGTGCGGTTCATGGCGGCGCCGATGAGAGGTAGGCCGTCGGAGCGCTCTTTGAGGAAGCTGACCTCGGCGAGGATGATGCCGCAGCCATCGAGCAGGCTGCGCCCCGGCTCCAAGTGAAGAGAAATATTCCGCTCGCGCAGTGCACGGCCGGTGGGGCCAAACCCGGCCACCTCACCAGAAAGGAGTTGGTCTAACCACCGGCCGCGGGTAGGCGTCTGCCAGAAGGGGTAGGTATTAGAGAGCGGGTCGGACTTCCACGTAAAAGGCTCACCGGTGCCGGCGCGCTGGGCTGCGATGCGCTGCTGGTAATACCCCCATTGCTCGCGGGATTCGAGGTAGCTCATGGGAATACCGCCGCCGATATCGATGAAGGAAGCAGGCTGGCCAACTAAGCGGAGGTGCTCGATGAGGGCGATGGCCTCCGCGAGTGCGGTGCGGCGGTCCGATTCGCTATAACCATGCAGGTGTACGTGAACGCCGTCAGCGTGGATGGTTTCGGGCCAGGCATGGCTTTGCCATGCGTGAAGGAGCTCACCGAAGCGCGTCGGCGGAAGGTTATCCGGGTTGGGGGCAAGGCGCGGTGCGACGTGCGCGGTGTGGTGGAGGGCCTTGGCAAGAGCAGCGATGCGCTCGGCTTCCGCTCGCGAATCGCACGAAATGGTGACTCCGCGGTCGATAGCTAGGCGCAGCAACGCGTCGGTCTTAATAGCCGCGCTGAGGATAATCCGCTCGGGCGCGACTCCACGGTTGAGCACTTGGCGCAGCTCATTTTCACTGGCGACGTCCACGCCCAGGCCAGCCTTGTGGGCGGCGTCGACGAAGCACAAGGCTTTATTGGCCTTGCGAGCGAAAAATACCTGGGTGTCCACGCCATGAGAGGCGCCGGCATCGAGGAGCTCTTGGGCGTTGCGGCGCAGCGGCGCGGGGTTGAGCACATTAACGGGCGAGCCATACTCGGAGGTAAGGCGGGAAACTTGCTGTGGGTCGCCCACCAATTCCGTCATCCACTCTTCCCACCGCGCGCGCAGCGCAACGGTGCCATGAACGGGTAACGGGGTGGTGTGGCGGGTCATGGATTTCCTACTTTCTCTGCCCAGCGGGGGATGTCATTGTGCACGGAACGGTTCAACGAGTCATGGCCGGGAAGCTCAAGCTCATTCATGCGGCCGATTTCCACGACGCCGGGGACATCGTGGAAAGGGGAGGGGGTGGCTTGGGGAGCTACGGTGGCGTCGATAAGCAGGTCAATGTCACCTTGTGTGCGCCATAGGTCAACCTGGTCCGGGGCTACGAGGTAGCGGGTATCTACCACGCCTGTGCGGATGAGCTCGAGCAGGCGCCGCGCGGTGACTGGGGGTGGGCCAAAGGCCACGCGCTCGAGAGTGCGCGAGAGCTCACGGAATCCGGGCATGGCGCCATGAGTCTTATGCCATTCAACGCATTCTTGAAAGAGCCCCCGAAACGCCGCGCCCACAGCCGCCGCCGGGGTAAGGGGCCCTGTGCCCTCAGCGGCGTGGAGGGAGGCGTCCAGCTCCGCGACGGCATCGCCGGAAAAGTCGTGGCCGTCGAGCACTGCAGCGAGGTCCCCGGTGGAAAACTCACCCATCGATCCGGCGGCCGCCAGGAGGATGTCGCGCAATTCATCGGCATTGTGCACGCCGGCACAGGCGCGCCTTACATTGGCCGGGATCTCGGGCTGCGGCATGCCCGGCGCGGGTTTGACCTCCATAAAGCGCCCGCTGCGGCTCACCGGGAAGATGACCTCGGCGGCATCGCCGTACAGCAGGCAAACATCGATGAAGCTCAAGGCAGCACCGCGCACCCCAATCCGTCGCGGGGCACTGGGCAAATCGGCGCCGAAGTAGAGTCCGGTGATCGGAACGCGGGAAGGCTCGTGGACTAAGGCTCCGGGGTGGAGGTGATCGTGGCCGGTGCAGACGAGGACTTCGTCGAAGGGCGAGCCATCGACGATGAACCTGTCGTCAGCGGCAGACACCGAACGCACACGCTGGGGTAGGTGTCGAATGCGCACGTGCTGCGGGGCGCGGTGCAGGGCAGCAGCCCACGTATCGGCCAGGAATTGCCCCACCTGCGCGCGCGGCGGGAAGGCATCGGTGGTGGATTCCCCACGGCGGGTACGCCAAGCGTTGAAGCTATCGTGTGCGGTGGTGACGATGGCGCAATTGACGTTAAGGCGCCACTGCGGCGGCTGCTGCGGGCGATACACCGCGCCGGCGCCGGCGGGGTAGGGATCAAAGACGGTGATATCCAGGGGGTTGCGGGCGCGCTCGATGAGCTCTTCTACGGCCCACAGCCCGCGTGGGCCGCCGCCGATGATGGCGATGCGGCGGGAAGGTGTCTGCGGGCTCACTCTGAATCCCCTTCGACGCGCGCGGCGAGCTCGGCAGGAGAGATATCGAAGTGCTCGTAGACCCAGGAATCGCTGTAGATGGTATCGAGGTAAGGCTGGCCACCGTCGTGGAGTACGGCCACGACCTCCGCACCGGACGGAAGGGTAGGCGCGAGACGCTGGAATGCCGCGATGACCGCGCCGCCGGAGGCCCCAGGCAGAAGGCCTTCGACCTGGGCGAGGCGACGGGCTGCCACAATGGCATCCAGATCAGGCACACGCTCTACTGAGGACGGCGAGAATTTGGTGGATAGATCGGTGACAATGCCAGCACCATAGCCCGGCAGCATGCGGGTGCCGCGCTGGCCCCCAAACAGCACGGAGCCTTCGGCATCGACACCGATGGTCTCCGTATCAGCGCCAAGCTCAGTGAGCTTGCGCACGCAGCCGCCGAGAGTGCCGGTGGTGCTCATAGCGACGAGCAAGTGGGTGGGCGCCTGTCCGAGCTGGTACACGATTTCCGTCATCGTGCCTTCGGCGTGGGCGTAAAAGGCGGCCTCGTTGGAGTACTGGTTGAGATTGAAAGAATCGGGGATCTCTTCTAGAAGCTCGGCCACGCGGGTGCGGCGAGCAGTGAGCCAATCGCCGGTCTCCGGGTCCGGGTGATCCAGCAATTCTACGTGGGCGCCGTAGGCCCGCATCGTGGCCACGGTGGAGGAATTGACGCGCGGATCGACCACGCAGTGGAATTTCATACCCGCAAGTGGGGCCTGGCGGGCCAGTGCCATGCCAAGGTTGCCCGAGGAAGACTCCACCAGGGTGGATCCGGGGCCTATGTAGCCGGCGTCAAGCGCGGCTTGGATGAGTGCGCGTGCGGTGCGGTCCTTGGCGGATCCGCCCAGGTTGAATTGCTCTAGCTTGAGGTAGAGGTGCACATCGGTACGAGGATTAATGGCGTCCACGCGCATCAGCGGAGTATGGCCAATTGGTGGTTGGGCTTGAGAATGAATCCGTGGGCTCATCATTAGCCCCATGGTAGACCTCTGCCTGCGGCTTTTGTTGCCGGCTTCGTCCCTGATCTCCGCATAGCCATCGAGGGCAGCTTGGCGCGATTCCTTGAGATCTCCAATTGGCGGCGCGGACAAGGCGGGTGCCCAGCGGCGCACATAGTCGCCGTCGGGATCAAAGCGCTTGGCCTGCGTTTCGGGGTTGAAGATGCGAAAGAAGGGCGCGGCATCATCGCCGTAGCCGGCAACCCACTGTCAATTAAAGGGGTTGCAGGCGGCATCGGCATCCACCAAGGTGTCCCAATTCCTCGCATAAGTGCCAGTGAATGCCCAGGTTCTTCGGGAGGAACGAGCCCACCACCATGCGCACGCGGTTGTGCATATCAATGTTAACGGCGTCAAGGCGCCCGCTCGCTTGTTCAGTCGGGGCAGCTTTCATGTTGTGGACCTAGCGGTAGGCTTGGGCAGCCCCGAATTAAAAGGCCCCCTCATGACAGGAGTGCCGTGATGCCGTCGGAGAGAATCTCGCGTGGGCTGATGTGGTGGGTCGCGTGGAGCCGCGCATAGGTAGGAGCTTGGTCGGGGTCAATGGCGACGTGCTTCTCGTCAGATGCCATGGGTGCGGTCAGCGAGGCGCCAATCACCAGGTTGGATAATCGGTAGGCAGTTCCCAGCGGATCCGGGGTACCCGCTTGTTCGAGCAGGACGCACATCCGCTCGGAAAGGGCCAGGTACGCCGGGCCCCTGGGAGCGCGCATGCCGATGACCCGGTCGGCCCACCGGTGGGTCGTGAGGTGCGCGAAGAAGGCGTGCATCAGGGCAGGCAGATCGGCGTCGCGGATCGACTCGGACATCACGGGATCGTCTGCAAGCGCTGTGTCGAGGGCGAGGTCGAACAGATCGTCGACGGATTCGACGCGGGAGTACAGGCTGGCTGGAGCGACACCCACCTGTTGCGCCACAGATCGCAGGGTGAGGGCCCTCAACCCGCCTTCGTCCAGCAGCCTCACTGATGCCCTCGCAACCTCCACGATGTCCACTGCACGGAGGCGTTGCACAGGTTTGCGGTGTTCCCAGTAGCTCACCCCACCAGCCTAACCAAACATGCTTGAGTTAGCTATCCATTCTATGTTAGTTTTAGCGCATGCTGGATGCCACTACCCTTCCGATCACGTTGGAGAGCACTCGACTACGTCCCTTGTACGAGCTGGACGCAGACGCGTATGCGGCCGGCACCAGGGATGAAGCTGTGCGGCGCTTCGGCCACCTGCCCGAGTCCGACTACACCACAGAGTCCGTGCGACGGATGATCCGTGACGAGGTTGCTGAAGGTCTGTCGTCCGGCACGCTGGCAGTCCTCGCACTTGTCGATGCCGAGACGGATCGGTTTGTGGGTTCCTTGGTGCTCTTCGATGTCAGCTCCGAGTCTGCCGAGGTCGGGTTCTGGATTCATCCGGATGCGCGGGGAGCAGGGCACGCTCGTCGGGGCCTGGAGTTGGCATCGCGCTTCGCACACAACAGTGGACTGCGAACCTTGACGGCGCGCACACTTCCGGAGAACAAGGCCTCCCAGCGGTGCTTGACGAACGCAGGGTTCCGTGAGGTCGAGCGAGCCGTCGGGACCACGCCCGCAGGACAGTGCGAGGAGTTGATCCACTACCGGCGCGATCTCAAGCCCACCGTCCAGTGGCCGTTGGCGACGGAACGGCTTCGGCTCCGTCCACATAACGCCGACGATGCCGAATGGCTTCACGAGCTGTACTCGCGACCCGACGTTGCCCGCTACCTGCTGGACGAGCCATGGACCGCGGAAGTCACCCACGACAAGCTCACTGAACGCCTAGCGAAGACTGACATCGATGGCGAGACTGGTGCGCTTGCGCTGGTCATCGAGTATGACGGCATCCCGATCGGAGACGTCGCCCTCTGGCTCACCGATCACGAGCACCGTCAAGGCGAGATCGGGTGGGTTCTCGACCCGGCGCACGGTGGGCAAGGTTTCGCCAGCGAAGCCGTCCGAGCAGTACTCGCCCTCGGGTTTGACCACTACCGGCTCCACCGCGTCACCTCGCAGATGGATGCCCGCAACAGCGCCTCGGCAGCACTGGCTCGTCGTGTCGGGTTCCGGCTCGAAGCACATCACGTCCAGGACTGGTTCAGCAAGGGCGAATGGACCGACACCCTCATCTTCGCGCGACTTGCCTCCGAGCACATGCGCCAGTGATCGGGAGTCTGACTTTCATGCTCCCTGTAGGCGGCTCCTAAATCTACCGCGCTCTGACGACGTATCGGCATCGACTACGCCACCACTCACCCGGTGCGTTACTGCATCATCAACAAGGTCGACCGCCTCGCACGCAACCGGCTCGATGACGCCAAGATCCACGCCGCGCTACGGGATGCCGAACATCAGCCTGGTCTCGGTCACCGAGAACATCGACGAGACCCCTGTGGGATGCTCATGCACGGCATCCTGGCCTCCATGGCCGAGTTCTACTCGCTGAACCTGGCCCAGGAAGTCCTCAAAGACTTGACCGAGAAAGCCGCGAGCGGCGACACCCCCACCAAAGCCCCTCTGGGCTACCTCGCCGTCCGCGCACCAGCCTCGACCAGATCACCACCCGGCTCGACAACCTCACCGACGCCTACGCCGAGGCCCGAACAGGATTGGACCAGCTCACCGAACTCCTGGTCGACCTCGACGAGCTCTACAACAAGTACGAACCAGCCGAACGACGCATCCTCAATCGCGCCCTGCCGTGCTGCTCGGAGCCCGAGTCGGGCAGGGCATCGCCACCGCCATGGTCACCCCCGCCGCGATGGCACTGATGACCACCATGTTTCCCGAAGGCCCCGCACGATCCCGCGTGCTGGGCCTCAACGGGGCGCTCATGGCCGCCGGCTTCACAACCGGAGCGGTACTAGGTGAAGGCCTCACCGGCACCGTCTCGTGGCGCTGGGTGTTCTTCATCAACGTCATCGTCGCGGTCGCCGTCATCCTCGTTGCCCCCCGCCGTGCTGAAGGAGACTCGCGACGAGAACCGCCCCCGACTCGACGTGCCGGGCGCCATCGCCATCCCCCTGGGCCTCGGTGCGTTTGTCTTCGGGATCGACAACGCAGGCCACACAGCGTGGACCCACCCGGCCACCTGGGGATCCATCGCTGTTGCCGCGATCTTCGTGACCGCCCTCTTCCTCGTCGAGTCTCGCGTTGCCGAGCCCCTCATCGCCCCCGGTCTGCTCAAGCGCAGCAACATAGCCTGGGGCAACACCGCCGGACTGCTCGCCTTCGCCACGGAGACTTCGCTGGTGTTCCTTCTCACTCTCTACCTGCAGGAAACACTTGGCTACACGCCCGTGGCGGCTGGCCTCATCCTCGGCGTCCTGGGCATCGGCACCGTGATCGGCGGACTCATCGCCCCGAAGATCATCGGCCTCACAAGCCCCAAGAAGGCAATCATCACAGGCTTCACTGTTCAAGCACTAGCCACCTTGCCCCTTGCCTTCGTGTCTGACTCCCGAGCATGGCTCATCCCGCTCTTGCTCGCTACCTTCATCGGCGGCGTGGCCAACCTCATCGCCATCGTCGGCTACGTCGTCACCTCTACCAGCGGCGTATCCGACGACCAGCAGGGGCTCGCCACAGGCCTTGTCACCATGAGCCAGCAGGTCGGCATCGCCCTGGGCACACCAGTCATGTCGGCCATCGTCACCGCCTGGGCTGGGGCAAGCCTCCGCCAGGACTGCAAACCGCCATCGGCGTCAACGCCGCCCTCGCGATCATCACCGTCCTCGTGATCGCCGCCGCACTACGCCTTCCGAACACCTCGCCCAGCACGGCTGCGTCCACAAGCCAGTGAGCCACCCCGAACGGAAAGACATGCAACGCACGACGCGTACGTCAGCATCCACGCTCCCAACGAGCGAGGTCCTCGCGGTCATCCACGTGATGCGGCAGGACCTCGCTCGCCGCTGGACGATCAGCGAGCTGGCACGAATCGCCCACCTGTCGTCCTCAGCCCTGTACCGAGCCTTCATGCGGGAGGTGGGGACAACCCCGATCGACTGGCTCAGGCAAGCTCGGGTCATGAGAATGGCGCACCTGCTGCGTGTGTCGACGGATTCCATGGAGACGATCGCTCGCGCTGTGGGTTGGAGCAATCGTGGCCACGTAACTCGACAGTTCAAGGCCCGGACCGGGCTGGCCCCATCGCATTATCAAGCCACAACTCGCCAGTTGGCTAGTGATGAGTGCCTGTCGTGTGACAGGAGACATCACGCACGTAGAGACACCCACGCCCTGGTGTGCGACGGAGCCGATTCATGCGCGTTCCTGTGGGCAGAAAATTCCAGCCAGGCCGTAGCCACCTCGGCTCTCGAAGGGCGGGGCACCTGCACTCATGCCGGCAGTTCATAGCTGCGATGAGACGCATGTATTGGACTCACCACTGTGTTGGCCACCACCCTTGAAGGCAAGAGCCCGAACGTCGCGGGCCACTGACGATCTTGAAAGGGGAACTCGGCATGGATGTAGTGGTTGCGGGCACCGGGTCGATGGGTGCACCGATTGCGTTGAACTTGCTGAACCAGGGTTTCACGGTGGGCGTGTGGAATCGTGACCCGGCACGCCTTCAACCGTTGCTCGACGCAGGTGCGGCTCGGGCCATGGATCCAAGGGATGGTTTCGGTGTTCCCGTGGTGTTGTCGGTGTTGTCCGATGACAACGCGGTCCGAGAGGTGTTCCTGGCTGAATCGACGCTGAGCTCGATGGGAGTAGCGAGGAGCGTCCACGTCAATCTGGCGACGATCAGCCCTGAGTTGGCCCGGGAGGCGGCTGATGCTCACACGGCGCGTCAGGTGGGATACGTGCCAGCGCCGATGTTCGGTGGTGTGCCGGTGGCTGAGGCGGGGAAGTTGAATCTGGGCACGGCGGGCCGGACTGAGGATCTTGAGCGAGTGTCACCGTTCCTTGACGCGATCAGCGCCGAATTGTGGCCGGTTGGCGAGGACGCGTTCCAGGCGAATGTGGTCAAGGTTGCGGGTCAGGTGTTGATTGCGGCGGCGATTCAGTCGCTGTCCGAGGCTGCCAGCTTGGTGGAGCGCGCCGGTGGCGATGGGCACCGTGCGATGGAGATCTACACCTCCACGATCATGTCGGGGCCGGTGCATTCGATGTATGGCGCGATGATTGCGGAATCACGGTTCGAGCCGGCCCGCTTCACGCCAGCGCTGGGCCGCAAGGATGTGGACCTGGCTCGCACACTGGCACGAACCAATGGCCTCCAGCTCCCGGTGGCCGACCTGCTGTCGGACCTCTTGGGTGAGGTACTGGAGTCTGGTCTGCACGATAGGGACTGGTCAGTGCTGGCTGAGGCGCAGCGGCACCGCGAGCTCTCGAGGCAGGCATGAGCGGGACCGACGTACGTGATCGGTTGCCGTGGGGTGCTCTCCTCGCATTGTCGGCATCAGGCTTCTTAGCGATTTTCACCGAGACTATTCCGGCGGGCTTGCTGCCGGAGCTGTCTGCAGGCTTGGGGGTCTCGGAGTCGGCCGCGGGTCAGCTTGTCACCTTGTACGCGTTGGGATCGGTGGTGGCGGCGATTCCGTTGGTGTCAGCCACGAGGTCTATGAGTCGCAAGCGCGTCCTGGTGATGGCGGTGGTGACGCTGGGATTGTTCAACTTCATCACGGCGATCGCCCCGTGGTATCCGATGATTCTGGTAGCGCGCTTGGTGGCTGGCGCGGCTGCGGCACTGGTCTGGGGTGTGCTCGCGGGCTATGCCCGTGGGCTGGTGGCACCCGCCTTGCAGGGGCGCGCGCTGGCAGTGACCGGAGTCGGCCAGCCGGTCTCATTAGCTGGTGGGGTTCCGCTGGGAGCCTTCGCCGCGTCGGTGATGGATTGGCGTTGGGTCTTCGTGGTGATTTCTGCGGCGGCCTTCGGCCTCGCCCTGTGGATCGTTGTAGCGGTTCCCGACGTGGCCGGGTTGCGATCTGGTCAGCGCACGCCACTGACACGGGTGATCCGGCTCCAGGGCATCGGGATCATTTTGGGGGTGACCGCGGCATGGATCTTGGCTCACAACATGCTCTACACCTACGCGGCCCCGCTGCTGGGGGGTTCGCCCCTGCGCCTGGACATTGGCCTGGCGCTGTTCGGTCTCGCCGCCATGGCAGGGATTGCCCTGGTGGGCATGGTGATCGATCATGCGTTGCGGACCACCACTCTCCTGAGCCTGGTTTCGATGATCGGCTCTGGCTGTGCGTGGGCAGTCAGTGATCCTGGTCTCGTGCTGCCGGTGGCAGCGGTGATCGTCTGGGGTCTTGCCTTCGGCGGAGCGCCCGTCCTGCTCCAGACAGCCCTGGCTGATCGAGCCGGGGAACATACCGATGCCGCTCAGTCGGTGTTCGTGACGGTGTTCAATCTGGCCGTCGCGGGCGGCGGAGTGGCCGGCGGAGTGTTGCTTTCCAGAACGGGAACGTCAGGGATCGCCGTCGCAGCCGACACTGTGGCACTTGCAGCTCTTGTGGCGGTGATGCTGTGCCGAGGTGCGTTCCCGTCGGGGCCTCGTCACAAAGCTGGTGTGTCCGAGGAGTCGGTCGCGGCATCCGCGTGATCGTGTGGGATGGCGTCCAGGAAGGCTCGGGTGGCGGGGCTGGGGTTGAACTCGTTCCAGGCCAGGTACTCGATCCTCCGGGGGCCATCAACGAGTGGGACGACGAGCACACCCGAGTCATACGGAACGACATCGGCAGAGAGCATTCCGACCGCAAGCTCGTTGCGGATGAGACCAACGATCAAGTCGGTGGTCATGGCTTCAAAGGCGACCTCGCGGTGTAGCCCCGCCGCTTGGAATGCAAGATCGCCCTGGGCACGCCCGGCGGATCCACTTGGGAAGTCAACAAAATCCTCACCAGCAAGATCGGCGAGCTTCAGGCGCTTCCGACGCGCCAGGCGATGACTCACAGGAAGCGCTGCAACAAGTGCCTCGTGGGACAGCTCCCGGAAGGAAACCCCGTTGGGCGGTGTACATTCGGCGAGGCCGAGGAAGGCCACATCAAGTCGCCCCGCACGAATGTCGCTGACGAACTGTTCACTGCCCCCGCCCAGAAGGCGTACCTGGACTGCGGGGTGCGCGGCGTGGAAACCCGCCAGAACGCGCGGAACGTCAACAGCCGTGATGGTCGGAATCACGCCGATGGAGAGGGTTCCACGGACCTGCCCGTTGGCAGCCGCAGCATCCGCCATGGCCCGCTCAGTCGCCTGCAACGCGTCCCGCGCAGCGGCCACGAAGGCTTCTCCCGCCGCAGTGAGTTCGACACGACGCGATGTACGCGCGAACAACTGCACGCCAAGCTCTCGTTCCAGCGCCTTGATCTGATGACTCAGCGCCGACTGCACCACGAAGCATCGTTCCGCCGCCTTGGTGAAACTGCGTTCTTCCGCGACGGCGACCGCGTACCGCATCTGCTGCAATTCCATACAATCATGATGCCAATGCATGGCTTCCATGACAAGCATGTGTTGGACTCATACTCGATTCAGCACCAGGCTTGAGGGCATGACAGCAAGCAACCAGTTCGACAGACAGCAGGCGGGGTGGATTGTCCTGACTGCGGTGGCGCCGATGGTGTGGGGAACGACCTACATCGTCACCACGCACCTCCTGCCTGACGGGCACCCGATCTTCGCCGCTCTCATGCGCACTCTCCCACCGGGACTCATCGCGTTGGCCCTGTCTCGCCAACTGCCACGCGGATGCTGGTGGTGGAAGAGCCTCGTACTCGGTGGGGTGAACATGGCGGCGTTCTTTCCTCTGCTGTTCATCGCTGCACAGCGGCTGCCTGGAGGAGTTGCCGCCACGCTGGGGGCTGTCCAGCCCATCGTGATCGCTTTCCTGGCTGTGCTGATTCTTCACGAGCGACTATCTGGTTGGCGCCTGGGGTGGGGTATCACCGGCATGATCGGGATCGGCATGGTCGTGTTGGGCCCCGACGCGGCACTCGACCCGCTCGGTGTCCTTGCCGGGCTGGCTGGCGCCACCTCGATGGGGACCGGCGTCGTCCTCACGAAGAAGTGGGGACGCCCCGAACACGTGAGCGCTATCGGCCTGGCCGGCTGGCAACTCACCTCCGCAGGCCTCCTTCTCGCGATCCCCGCGCTCGTCCTTGATGGCATTCCCGAGAGGGTCGACGTCGGTGCCTGGGCCGGGTACGCCTGGCTCGGGCTAATCGGCGCTCTGCTCACATACACGATCTGGTTCGCCGGCATCCGTCATCTGTCCGTCACGCCCACCGCGCTCCTGGGACTGCTTTCGCCGCTAATGGCTACACTGCTGGGCGCACTCATCGCGGGGGAGTCTCTCACCCTCCTGCAACTGGGTGGATTTGCTGTCGCACTCACCGCACTTGTGGCAGGCCAGTTGCCCGCTCCTAGCCGAAGGGAAGCTGCATAATGACGGTCCACGCTTCGGGGGTGTTCTCCCCTGCTTTGCGAGTGCTCACAACCGCTCTCCTCGTGTCGGTGGGAGTCGTTGCGTTCGATGGTCTTGGCGTTACCACCGCGCTGCCGCGCATCGCTGCTGAGCTGGGCGGGATGTCCACCTACGGATGGGCCGTTTCTGCACTGATGTTGGCGAGCGTGGCTGGCACCGTGATCGCCGGCTATCTGGCAGATGCCAACGGTCCGCGTATCCCGATCTTGACTGGCTTCGCCGTGTTTATCGCTGGATTGGTGATGTCGGCGCTTGCCACCACCTGGACGCTCTTTCTAGTCGGCCGCATCGTACAAGGGCTTGGAGTAGGTGCCATCTTGTCGATGGCGTACCTGCTCATCGCTCTGGCGTACCCCGACGAGCTCAAGTCACGGGCGCTCGCGCTCCTGTCAGGTGCATGGACTGTACCAGCGTTGGTGGGGCCGCTGGTGGCAAGCGCTCTCGCTGAGGCTGCACATTGGCGATGGTTGTTCTGGCTCCTGGTCCCCCTTGTCTTGGTCGGGGTCGTAATGCTCCTTGCCGGAATGCACGCCACCAGTTCGACCACTTTCACTCGTGAACCGGCGGGAGGTGTTGCACGCCAGGTGGCTTTCAGCCTGCTTCTTGCTGTGTCGTCGGGGGTGTTCCTTATCGGGTTGGAGATGCGCGACCCACTCTGGACCAGCCTGGTGACTATCACTGGTGGCGTCGGGCTGATCGTTGCTCTGCAGCGGGTCACCCCGCCGGGAACGCTGACTGTGCGACGTGGGGTCCCTGCTGGGGTCGCCACCCGCGCCACCTTGTCGCTGTCGTTCTTTGGTATCGAGGTCTTCCTCCCCCTGGCTATGACCGAGCTGCGAGGCGCAAGCCTGACGATGGCAGGCACGACTCTGGCAGCCGGTGCGCTCGTATGGGTGGCAGGATCTCTGGTCCAAAGCCACCACGAGAAGAAGGCCGGAACTCACACCCGGCAAGGAGACACTGCAACAGGGCTGGTCCTGTTGACGGCAGGCATCGCGACCATCACAACCACCCTGCTCATCTCTGACGTTCCGATCACCGTTGCAGCATTGGGTTGGGCCATTGGCGGATTCGGAATGGGCATGGCCTACAACGCCACAACAGCCCAGACCTTTGCCGAGACCAATCCAGCCCTCGCCGGAGCCATGAGCGGCACCATCCAGATGGCCCAGACCCTCGCCACCGCGCTGATCGCAGGCATCGGCACCGCCATCATCGCCACAGCCCAGCCACACGAGGGTGGATTCACAGAAGGCGTCACCTGGATTCTCGCCATAACAGTGGCTTTTGCACTCGTGACAATTCCCCTCAGCCGCCGCATCGCAACCAAATGACCTCGCTCCAGCACCAGGTGCTGGGCTCGCATGGGGACTGCGCTTCGTCTCGCATGGGGCTCACCTGCCATCCAAGATTTAGCGAATACAGCGCATGAACGACGTCACGAGGCTTGCGGCGTGCGGGGCAGACCTCGGCTCGTCGGATAATTCTCGGACCGCTCGGCGAGAGGTTTCCCAGATCATCAGCGCGATACGCAGGGATCCGAGCCGAAGATGGAGGATCTCCGAGCTCGCAGCGATGGTGAGTCTCTCTCCTTCAGCATTGCATAGGGTGTTCACTCGGGATGTCGGAATGTCCCCGTTCACTTGGCTAGGTCGAGTGCGGACTGCTGAGATGGCGCGGCTACTTCGGGAGGCGGATGGATCAGTGGAGGCCATCGGACGGCAGGTGGGGTGGAAGAATCGAGGCCACGCAACCCGGCAGTTCAAGGCCAGGATTGGAATGACGCCATCGCAGTATCGGGTTGCCGTTCGCCGTACCCGTGAAACCGTGTGTCGGCTCTGTGGCGAGACTCTCTCGGCATTCGGCGGAGGTCGCTGGGGCGGGTGGCGGGTGATCTTGCTTCGGCGGGTGTGCCGGTGTTTCCGTGCGTGCCCGGGCAGAAGCCCCCCCTTCACTGCCTGAGGGTTCCACGACGCTTCCACTGACCTCGCCCAAATCGAGCATTGGTGGACGCGGTGGCCGGAGGCGAACTTGGGGCTGCCGACCGGGGCGGTCTCCAGTGTCGTGGTCGTGGACGTCGACATCCGCGACTACGTGGATGGCCGGGAGAGCATGCGCCGCGCCCTCGATGCGGGGCAGGCAGGTGTGCCGGTGTTCACGGTGGTCTCCCCCTCGGGTGGTCGCTCGAAAACCTCACCGACGCCTACGCCGAGGCCCGAACAGGCTTGGACCAGCTCACCGAATTCCTGGTCGACCTAGACGAGCTCTACCACAAGTGCGAACCAGCCTAACGACGCATCCTCAACCGTGCCCTGTTCACCCGCATCACCATCGACGACGAAGAAAACGCACCTACACACCCAACGAGACCACCGCCAGCGTCCTCGCACACACCAGCATCGATGCCCCGGCGCACGTCACCGCAGAAACAAAACTGCCCCGCCATTGTGAGCGGGGTCTTTTCCCGTTTCTAGTGCTGGATTTGTGCAGGGTAACGGTACTATTCTCTCTAACAGGTAATTGGCAGGTTGGTGGTATGGGATTACAAGGAACGTGCCGCATAATAATCTCGTGCGTTTGAGAGAGGCGCATGAGAGATAGAGAGAACACCCTGAGTCTTGCAGGGCGGGCGGCGTGAGAAACCGCCTGATAGACAAGACCCCTTGCAACGCGGGTCCCGGATTTTCCTGGGGCCCGCGTTGTGCTGTGCGCTGCGTCCCCCACCCACCACGGCCTAAACGACAAAACGGCTTAAGGGACATTTCGTGTGGATTTGCGGCGTGTCGCACTAAGGGACATTTCGTGTGGATTTAGGCGCGTCCGGCCCAGCCTTTTCTTACGCCTAAGCTGGGGTTCCATTCGTTGTCGATGCCGGTGTCGTATGTGGCGGGTCGCCCGTCTGGGTGGCCGCGGCGTTTGAGTTCTTCTTTTGCCCAGGCTGCGCGTGCTGCTTTTTCTCCTTGGCGTCCGAAGTCTTGTTGCTTGGCTAACTCCAGCGGCGCTACCGAGTCTTCGGTGTGGGTGTAGAGCCACCAGTCCATGGTGATGCGCTGATGCTCATCGAACATGCCGCGATGGTTTCCGGCTAAGTCTTTGAGTTGTTTGTTGATGCCGCCTTCCAGCAGGTTTGTGGTGGCTTTTAGATCCTGTGTGACACCTTCAGGCGGGTCAAGG
>NZ_KV827361.1:0-310 GCF_001836065.1 Corynebacterium sp. HMSC035E02 | reverse complement strand
GGCCAGGGCGTCCTCCGCGTGGGAAGACCAGTGGTCCGTGGTGGAGATGATCAGGCGGCTGCCGAAGTGCTGGCGGCCTTCTTCCGTTTCGAAGGAATGCCCAGAGGCCTCGAAGAAGGAATCCAGGTGGGACTTCTGGATGCGCGCCTTGGAGTCATAGAACTTGCACTGGATGGCGGTCCACGTGCCGTCATCCACCCGGCGGGCCACCAGGTCAATGCCGGTATCTGCCTTGCCACCGTTGTAGCGCCAATCCGTCCAGCGGCAGACCTCATCGAACTGGTTCTTCAAGGTCGGGTCGGTCTTGAAA
>NZ_KV827360.1:0-443 GCF_001836065.1 Corynebacterium sp. HMSC035E02 | reverse complement strand
ATATATGGCACCAGTTGGTGTCTTTTAGCCATGAGTTTGTGTCATGGTGTGGTGGTTGAGTAAACGATTGTTTTGCTGCCACTGTTTGTTTAATCGGGTGGAGATACATCTTAACCAGAATGATGGGTTAACTAACACGTTGAAAAGTGCTTGGTGCATTGTTGGGTGTCTGGGGCATTGTTCCCTGGTTGTAACCCGCACGAGTTTGAGCAGTCAGGTTGGATGACTTCTTGGTTGTTTGGGTTGTGTGGGGTGTTGTGTGAGAACTGTATAGTGGACGCGAGCATTAAACCATGTGCTTGTTACTGTCACTTTTTGTGTGGTGGCAATGTGTGTGGTTTGTGTGATTTCTTTTGTTCTTTTGTGTTTTGTGTGTTCACACCAACACTGTTTGATTGCCATGTTTGTGGTGGTTGTTGTGTTGGTTGTGTGTTCGTTATTTA
>NZ_KV827359.1:0-275 GCF_001836065.1 Corynebacterium sp. HMSC035E02 | reverse complement strand
GCGCAAGCCTGGCCACCGAGTCATGCCAGACTTAGTAGGCCGCAATTTCACCGCTGACAGGCCGAACCACGTCTACGTAGGTGATATCACCTACCTGCCGTGTAAGGGCGGCAAGAACATGTACCTGGCCACGGTCATCGACGTCTACTCGCGCAAACTCGTCGGCCATGCACTAGCCGATCACATGCGGGTATCGCTGGTTATCGAAGCTTTGTCCCATGCCAGCAAGGTTCGCGGAAGCCTTCAAGGGGCAATTTTCCATTCTGATCATGGCA
>NZ_KV827358.1:0-279 GCF_001836065.1 Corynebacterium sp. HMSC035E02 | reverse complement strand
GTTAAAGAGGAGGCAATAACCACGGATAGCTGGCAGCGTGGCCACGAGTGGGCGGCCTCCGCTGCGGAGCTCGACGGCTGGGGCGATGACTGGGAGGCCTGGGCGGCGTGGAAGAAGTCCCAGTGGGCCTAAGCGCTAAGAGCGCTTAGGCGTGCAATCGGAGCCTAGGCGTGCAATCGGAGCCTAGGCGTGCAAACAGAGATTAAGCGTCCAAGACGGGGAGGGACTGGCGGACCTTTGCCACGGTGTCTGGGTCCACCTCGCCATAGAGGATTTCTT
>NZ_KV827357.1:0-3145 GCF_001836065.1 Corynebacterium sp. HMSC035E02 | reverse complement strand
CCTGTTGGCTGATGCTTGTGCACCGGGTGCTGGCGAGGGTTCCTCCAAGTAAGAGGAAGACCGCGATAACCGAGGGCCAGTCGGCCCCCGTGGCCGGCTGACACGCTAGAAGGTCAGTCTGTAGCACCAGGCCCCCTTTCCCACTGTTTCCCTGCGGTGGGTAAAGGGGGCTTTGGTGATCCTGCACCCCGGGCCCGGAGCCCGGGGCACCGTGTCGTCGTGGGGCGCGGTGAGTTTGGGTGGTTGTGGGGAAACAGGGGGACGTCGCCAAGCAGCGCGGCGTGAAATGTGTGCGATAATTCGAGAATGACTACCGTAGGCGACATCGCAGGCCAGATCGGAACCCCCTTAACAGGAAGCGCCACCAAGGTGCTGCTCCTCGGGGCGGGCGAGCTGGGCAAGCAGTTGGTAATAGCCTTTCAGAACTTGGGGCTCGAGGTTCACGCCGTGGACCGCTACGCAGGAGCACCCGCGCAGCAGCTTGCGCATTTTAGCTACATCGCAGACATTAGGGACCCGCAGAAGGTGTGGGAGCTTACTGAGCGAATCAAGCCGGACTACGTGGTCCCTGAGGTGGAGACCGTCGCGGTGGAGGCGCTCAAGCGCATTGAGGAAGAAGTAGGCGCTACGGTTGTGCCGACGGCGCGGGCTTGTGAGCTCACGCAGTCCCGTGAGAGCGTGCGCGAGGTGGCTGAGAGTATCGGTCTTCCCGTGACGGCGTATCGCTTTGCTGAAACTGCTGAGGAGCTGCAGGAGGCAGTGGGGGAGTTGGGGCTGCCGTGCATCGTGAAGCCGGATATTACGACCTCCGGTAAGGGGCACGTTCTTCTTAAGGAAGAGGAAGAAATAGAGGAAACATGGGCCATGGTGCGCCACGTGTCCACTGACCACAAGCGTGTGGTGGTGGAGCGCTTCGTTGATTTTGATTATGAGGTCACGCTGTTGGCGGTACGTTCCATCGACCCGGCAACGGGCAAGATGGCGACGTGGTTTAGTGAGCCCATTGGTCACCGTCATGAGAACGGTGACTTGGTGGAGTCCTGGCAGCCCATGGCGATGAGTGAGGACGCCCTGGCGAATGCGCGGTCCGTTGCGGCGCGTATCTCTAACGAGCTGGGTGGGCGTGGTGTCTACGGTGTTGAGCTCTTCGTGGCGGGCGATGAGGTGTACTTCTCCTCAGTCTCGCCGCGCCCTTTGGATACCGCTATGCTCACCGGATACACGCAGCGCTTCTCTGAGTTTGAGCTGCATGTCCGCGCAATGTTGGGCTTCCCGATTGATGTGACGTTGGTCAGCCCCGGTGCGGCGGTCATTCTGCACGCGGACGCTGAGCTTGATGACGTCTCCTATTCCGGTCTCGATGCCGCCATGGCTTATGAGGAGACGGACGTGCGTCTGTTTGGTAAGCCATGGGCCTATGCCGGCCGCCGCATGGGCATGGTGGCTACCACTGCAGAGGACGTTGAGACAGCCCGCGATAGGGCAGCACTCGCGGCGGGGAAGATTACTGTGGCGCCGGGCTCGTCTTCTGGGGCAGACCAGGTGGATGCGCAGCCAGTGACGCCTGCTGGCTCGCCGGTCTCTGACATCGAGGTTATTGAGGTCCCTGAGCCGGTTGTCGACGTTGACCCGAAGCTCACGCGTTCCGCCGATGATTAAAGAGGACTCGGCGAGACATAAAAATGATTAATGGGGTAGTGGTCTAAGCCCCGCGGGGTGAGGGTTCTAATGGGGAATGGCGGCCGTGCTTTGTGCACGGCCGTTTCGCGTGTCTGCGAGGTGTAGCGGTAAGGGTGCTAAGTGCTCGCGAGTACGAGCTTTCGCGGGCCTTGGGGTGCTATTAGGTCGCGGGGGATCGTAGGTATCGCAGGTGCTTACAAGGGGATTAGGCCAGCGGGGGCGCGCACAGTGCTGTTGCGCTGGCGGAAGGTTTCCTTGCGCAATCCGGGTGAAAGAAAACTGATATGCAAACTTAGCAAATCTTAGGTTGAGTATTATAAGAAATATTTAGAAGTTGACGGTGTCAACAGAAAGTCGAACGAATGCGCGATAAATAGGGGTGGTCTGACTTGCAAGTGGTTCCGTACAGCGCAAATGCACTCACATTTAGGTATAGGCTAAATTTATAGAGCAATGAGATACCTTGCAGCTTCCTGTGTTGAATGATATTCTCCTGAGTGAACTATAAGAGTTCGTGAGATTCCTAAGGAGAATCGCCGGTCAAGGTGCAAAAACCTACGTCCAGATTTCAGATTGGTTCAGTGGTCTAAGGCTGCTGTGCAGAAAACTTGTAGACATTCACATCATTCGAAGAGGAAACGATGAGTAAATTAAGGAATATCTCCAGAGAGGGGTGGATGGTCTTTACTGCTGTGCTTACGGCAATTGCAGTAATTGCGGCCATGGTTACCGTTCCCTGGATGAAAGCCGAAGCGGTCGAAGGAGATCCCACGAGCTTTAAGCCCGATTTTGAATTGGGCGGTGCGCCAAACACTACAAACGCGCAGGAGTGGGGATCCCTGACATGGGCAGGGCCCAACATTTCCGGAGTTAAGGCCAACCCGAAGAACAATGTGGGGTGGGCTTGGTGTATCGATCCGATGAAGCACTACCCCGTGACCTCTGTCTCCACGCTTTACGCGAAGGAGAACGCCACAAAGCTTGGTATTGCTCCGGAGTACCGCGACGCAGTCATCCGTCTTGCATTGAAATGGCAAGAGGCTCTTCGGAATAAAGATAAGTCGAAGGCCGCGACTTACGTTGTGTACATGACGGCATTGGTTGGTCGAGATCCTATTGACCGAACCACTGCCGCATACACGATTAATGAACAGCAGCCTAGGTATAGCAACCCATATGGTGAAGTGAACTTCCCGGCCTATAAGGGGTCCATGGAGGAGTTTACCGAGCTTACTGGGCTTAAGATTGAAAGCGCAGAGAACCCTGGGACGAACGAAACGGGCGCTGGCCCGAAGTTTGTAAAGGTCGCTGACATTCCGAAGCAGCCCGACAACTATTACATCACCGTGGTTCTTCCAAAGGGCGGCGCTTCTCGGGGCGCACAGCGCGTTATTCCGCCGGACCAGCCGGGTCTGCCGGGTGACGAGTCTGTTGGGCCGAAGATTTCGACGAATGCTGATTTTGC
>NZ_KV827356.1:0-426 GCF_001836065.1 Corynebacterium sp. HMSC035E02 | reverse complement strand
CCTTGACCCGCCTGAAGGTGTCACACAGGACTTAAAAGCCACCACAAACCTGCTAGAAGGCGGCATCAACAAACAGCTCAAAGACTTAGCCGGAAACCATCGCGGCATGTTCGATGAGCATCAGCGCATCACCATGGACTGGTGGCTCTACACCCACACCGAAGACTCGGTAGCGCCGCTGGAGTTAGCCAAGCAACAAGACTTCGGACGCCAAGGAGAAAAAGCCGCACGCAAGGCATGGGCGAAAGAAGAACTTAAACGGCGCGGCCACCCAGACGGGCGACCTGCCGCATTCGACACCGGCATCGACAACGAATGGAACCCCAGCTTAGGCGTAAGAAAAGGCTGGGCCGGACGCGCCTAAATCCACACGAAATGTCCCTTAGTGCGACACGCCGCAAATCCACACGAAATGTCCCTTAAGCC
>NZ_KV827355.1:0-18037 GCF_001836065.1 Corynebacterium sp. HMSC035E02 | reverse complement strand
TCAGGTGTCTACCTAACGGGGGTCAGGTCCGGGCGACTATTTGTTGACACTGAGCACAAAGCCGCGTGCCGCAGGCATTTTCTTCGTACGTCAGGCGGGCAACTGCTTCGCGAATGACTTCAGGACGCTTGCAGAAGGCAAGGCGCACCTTGTACTGCCACGGTTCTAGGCTGTCCGTGAAAGCGGCAGGAGTGGTTGCAGCCACACTCTTTGTGGTGGACAGTTGGACGCAGAAATCGATGGTGTTCAGCCCGGTAGAGGAGAGGGGGTAACCGCATAGCAAGCGGCTCTAGTGTCATGCATGTGGAAGCCCAGCTGCTCTAGGGTGCTAAGGACTTGTTTCCAAGAGGACGATGCGGCTCTAGTACGGCCGCAGGAAGGTCGGCAGGCCGTGCGATGCAGCGCCGAAGCTTCTATCGGACTAGATACCCAGGACGGACTTTGCGATGAAGAAGTAGATAATCAAGCCCGTCGCGTCACAGAACGTGGAAATAAACGGGTTAGAAAACACAGCGGGATCCGCGCCCACCGTCTTAGCCACAATTGGCATGAGCCCACCTACCGTCGCTGACATCGAGCAGATAAGAAACAGGGTGGAACCGATCACGATACCGATATCGACGCCGTAGACCACCGTCGCCAAGACGAGACCAGCCAGTCCCAGTACGGCGCCGAGCAGCATTCCGACGCGCAGCTCGCGCCACATTACGGAAAGGAGGTCGCGCGTTCGGACGTCGCCAAGCGCGAGCGCACGGGTCACTGTAGTAGCCGCCTGGTTTCCTGTATTGCCGCCCGTGCCGGTGAGCAGAGGGATGAACAGCGACAGTACAACCGCCTTGGCCAAGGTGTCCTCGAAGGAATCGAGAACCCGCACGGTCAGCAGAGCTGACACAGCGAGCACGAGCAGCCAGAGAATGCGGGAGCGAACGAGCTTGAGCAACGGCGTCGACAAGTAAGGCTGCTGGAGCGCTTCTGTACCACCGGAACGAGCAGAGTCCTCGCTGTCCGCTTCTTCCATGATGTCCGTGGCATCGTCCCACGTAAGAAGACCGACGAGGCGGTGTGAATCATCCACAATTGGCAGAGCTAGCATATCGAGGGGCAAGAACCACCGCACGGTCTCCTCGGCGTCGGCAGTCGCGTATGCATATACCGGCTCGTTCATGATGTCCTCAATGAGTACACCGCGCTCAGCCGTGAAGAGTTCGCGCAGGCTGACGACGCCCACCAGACGCCGGTCCTTGCGCGTCACCGGAACGGTATAGATGGTCTCCAGTTCATCGGCCGTATCCCGGAGCGTGTACAGGGCATCTTCCATGCTCATTTCCGGGTGAATGTCGGGCACCTCTGGCGACATACGACGCCCGACGGAGCCCTTCGTGTATCCAAGGATCACTCCGGTCACGTCGCGCTGAGTCTGGGTCAGTGAACGGAGGAGGCGATCCGCAATCTCCGCGGGCAGCTCATCCAAGAGCGCCACTCGGTCTTCGGGGTCCAACTCGTCGAAGAACTCGTAGACATCGGCGTTGCCCAGCTCATCAATGATGTCCGCTTGGTGCTTTGCATCGAGTGCGTCGAAGACTGCGATGGACTTTTCCCGCGGCAGCAGGCGGAGGGCTAGCGCAGCGCGGAGAGCATTTTGACGCTCCACAATCGCGATGAGGTCTTGACGGGGAACGCGGGCTAAGAGCTCCTGGAGACGAGGGGCCTTTTTAGGATCGATAGCGTCTTCTTGCTTCAGCCATGCCTCTACGGTCTCGCTGGCCTGCTCAGTAGTTTCTGCCATCGCTTCGCCTTTCCACTCGACGTCAACCTCCTCAGACTACGCTATGCAGCGCTGCACGGCCTTTTCGTGAATTCCATGCCGAGGAGTGGGGACTGAGAACCAAGTTCTTTCACGGGGGTCAGCACTGGGGGAATTCAGCGCGAATTGAGAGTGCACTCGGGCCCAACGTTTAGCGCTGTTCACGCATCCGCGTGAGGACGTTGTGCGCAGAAATAAGGCACATTGGCACTCCCACGCCCGGCACGGTCGTTCCGCCCGCGTAGAACAGGTTCTTCAGTTTTCGCGAGACGTTGCGCCCACGGAAGAACGCGGATTGCTGCAGCGTATGTGCAGGCCCCACCGCTCCACCTGCCCACGCGTTATAGCGCTGCACAAAATCAGAGGGCCCCACCGTTCGGCGCACGACGATGCGCTCGGCAAAGTCCGGAATGCCAAGCCATGTGCCTATCTGGTGGATAGCGGCGTCAGCAATCGCGGCGACGCGCGGCGATTCTTCCTCACCATAGGCATCGCCTGAGCCAAAAGTATCTTCCGCCGGCACAGGGACGAGCACAAAGAGGTTCTCGCAGCCCTCCGGCGCCACGTCAGGATCCGTCGCGGATGTCTTGGATACGTAGATAGACTCCGAAGCACCGAGCGGACGCGAGGCCTCCGGGCCGTGGTAGACGGCGCGGAAATCGGGCTCCCAGTCCTTGCTAAACAACAGAGTGTGGTGCTCAAGCTGCGGCAGCTCGCCGCGGACGCCGAGGAACACCAGAACCGTACCCAAACCCGGATCGCGCCGTGCGAAGTAGCTTTCCGGGTAGGTCCGCGCTGACTCAGGCAGTAACGCGGTTTCGGTGTGGCGCAGGTCCGCCGCCGACACCACGGCCTCTGCAGAAATGAAGCGGCCGTCATCCAGCCGCACGCCAGTTGTGCGCCCGTCCGTGCACTCAATTGCCGTCACCGCGGTACCCATGAGGAAGGTTGCACCCTCCGCTTGGCGCGCAATCGCCGCGACCACCGCGGCGAAGCCACCCTGCGGGTAGCGCACACCTTCGACCAGGTCGGTGTGGCTCATCAAGGAATACAGGGCCGGCGCGGCCTGAGGCTCGGTCGACAAAAACACTGCCGGATAGGTCAGGACCTGATGCAGGCGATAGTCCTGAAACTGCGCCGCTACCAGCCTGTCCAGCGAACGCGTCAGCAGCATCGCGAGCGTGCCCAGCCGCGTGAGCACCTCCCGTGTCAGCAGCTCAGTAGGGCGCGAAAACGTGGTGTACAAAAAGCTGCTCAGCGCCACCGCGTAGACGTCGGAGGAGCGCGCCAAATACGCCCGTACGCGCTCACCCGCGCCCGGCTCAATAGACTCGAATAGGTGCGCGACCTCCTCCACGCCGCTCTCCACATCCAGGAACGCGCCGTCCTCGTTGTACACGCGATACGCAGGCGAGAGGGGGACGAGGTCCAGCTCACGCTCGGTGCTCGTCCCACAGGCCCGGAAAAATTCATCAAAAGCCTCCGGCATGAGATACCACGAAGGCCCCGTATCGAAACGGAAGCCGTCGACTTCTAGGACTCCCGCCCGCCCGCCGACGCTACGCTGCTTCTCGACGACGACCACGTCCCAGCCCTCCCGCAGCATCAACGCCGCGGTGGCAAGCCCCGCGATGCCAGCGCCGATGACGACAACCCGCTTGCCCATGTTTATTTCACCGCCGATGCAGCTGCCCGGCTCACGAGGAAGGCCTTACGCGCTGGTGATACCGACACCCTTGTCGTGAGGATCTCGACGGCGGGGGTTGCCTCGAGCTGGTCGGTGAGCTCAGTAAAGAGGGCGGTAGCCGCCGCCACGCCCATGCGGGAGCCGCGCGGCAGCAACTCGATGGCACCCTGCGCTACAGACAGGTCCTCGCGAATATCAGCGATGATGGCAGCCTTCCTCTCCTCGTCCAAGCCAGTGGGATCGGGCAGCGCTGGAAAATACGAGCGGCCGAGGTCTGCGGAGTCCTCGCGCAGATCGCGCAAGAAGTTGATCTTCTGAAACGCCGCGCCCAAGCGCCGCGCGCCTTCCTCGATGCCGGCCGGTCGCGCCTGACCGGCGTAGAAGGCATCCAAACACAAGAGCCCAATGACTTCCGCGGAGCCGGACACGTAATTCTCGAAGGAGTCGTGTGTGTGCGTGCTCTGGGTCAGATCGCAGCGCATGGAAGCAAAGAACTCTGCGATGTGCTCGTCCTGGAATCCGCAGCGCCGCGCGGAGAGCGCATACGCGTGCACCACGGGGTCGGCGTGAAAACGCTGGGAGGGGGCGGCGCGGACGGTGGCCTCGTAGGCGTCGAGAAGCACGGCGGCGTCCTGGGGAGCAAGCCCCGCGTCGACGATCTCATCGGCCGTGCGCACCATGGCGTATAAGTTACGGATATCCACGCGCACCCTGGGTGAGAGAAGCCGCGTGGCCAGGGAAAAACTAGTGGAGTAGTGGCGCATGACCTGAGCCGCGGCTGCTTCGGCACAACGGTCGTAATGCTCTAGAGCGGAAAGGGATGCGCGCATGGAGCATATTTTAGACCACACGCGTCACATAACTTACCCAAGGCAAGATAGGGTAGTGACGTTACTTTCCCTATCTATAAGGAGAACACGTCCATGACCACCCCAACGACGACTGCCGCGGCACGCGCCGTTGACCTGTTCAAACAATACGGTCAGGGAGATACCGCAGTCACCGCGTTGGACCACGTCGACGTTGAGTTCGCGCGCAATACCTTCACCGCCATCATGGGCCCGTCGGGCTCCGGCAAATCCACCCTCATGCACACTATGGCGGGCCTCGATTCGGCGACGTCCGGCTCGGCTTTCATCGGTGACACCGATATGTCGCAGCTCAGCGATAAAGACATTACCGCCCTGCGCCGCGACCGCTTGGGTTTCATCTTTCAGTCCTTTAACTTGGTGCCCACGTTGACCGCGGCAGAGAACATCACGCTGCCTACCGATATCGCTGGCAACAAGGTCGATAAGGCGTGGTTTGATGAGGTCACCACGCGTCTTGGTCTGTCCCACCGCCTGTCCCACCGCCCAGCCGAGCTCTCCGGCGGCCAGCAGCAGCGCGTGGCGTGTGCGCGCGCCCTGGTTTCCCGTCCGGAGATCATCTTCGGTGATGAGCCCACCGGCAACCTGGATTCGAACTCCTCCGCCGAGGTGCTCGACATTTTGCGCACCGCCGTGGACAAGGATGGGCAGACCGTGGTTATCGTTACGCACGACGCCAAGGCCGCCTCGTACGCCGACCGCGTGGTCTTCCTCGCCGATGGCCGCCTGGTTAATGAGCTCATGAATCCGACCATGGAGTCCATCCACGCCGTGATGGCAGAAATCGAGGGCTAGAGCATGGCCACAAAGAACACCATGCGCACGGTCTCCGTGCGCAATATTCTCGCGCATAAGCTGCGCCTTGCCCTGACCCTGCTGGCGGTGGTGCTGGGTACCGCGTTCATTTCGGGCTCCTTCATGTTCACCAACTCGCTGTCGAACACCTTCGACTCTGCGGTGTCTACCGCATTTACCGGTGTGGATGCGGCCGTGAGCCAGAAGGAAGGCGGCCCAATCCTCGACCAGAAGATGCGCGATGACATCGCCGCCGACCCCGACGTGCGCGCAGTCAACATGCAAAGCAGCCAGACCGTCGTGGTTGCCAACAAGGATGCCGAGGCCTTTCAAACCGGCGGCGGCACCTCCAGCGTGCAGCCCTACTACCCGGAGGACCAATCCGTCGGTGAGCCCGCCACGCTTGTCGACGGCTCCGAGCCCCACGGGACCGGCGAAGTCCTCATCAACGACTCCGCCGCCGAGAAGTTCGGCATCCACGTCGGCGACACCCTCCTCGTCGTGCACCCGGACCAGCGCGATGAGGTGAAGGTCGTGGGCGTCGTCAAGCCTGTGGTGGACCAGGGCCCCAGTCTGACGTTGCTCATGGAACACGAGGCCTTCGTTGAGCGCTATGGAGACTCTTCCCAGCTGAAGGTCGCTGCGGCCGACGGCGTCGATGCCGATGCGCTCGTGGAGCACCTCAACAACACCTTCGAGGTCGAGGCGGAATCCGGCCAGAAGCTGGCCGATGAGCTGTCGGATCAGATTTCCTCTGCCCTGAAATTCGTCAACTACTTCCTCATCGCCTTTGGCCTCATCGCGCTGCTGGTGGGCACGTTCATTATCGCGAATACCTTCTCCATGATCGTGGCCCAGCGCACCAAGGAGTTCGCGCTCCTGCGTGCGCTCGGTGCTTCCCGCAGCCAGATCACGCGTTCGGTGGTGACGGAGGCCTTCATCGTGGGGCTCGTCGGCTCAGCCGTCGGCGTGGTGACAGGTATGGGCTTAGTCGCACTCATCAAGGCAGTCTTTGAAGCTAAGGACATGCCCATGGGCGGCGGTCTGGGCCTGAGCGTCAGCGCAGTAGTCGTGCCGCTGCTCTTGGGCGCGGTGGTCACCATCGTGTCCGCGTGGGCGCCGGCGCGCCGCGCGGGTGCGGTAAAGCCGGTGGAAGCCATGCGCACAACCGAGTCTGCAGCTGGTTCTTCGCTCCTCGTGCGCAGCGTGCTGGGTGGACTGTTGCTCGTCGCGGGCATTATCTTCGCGGTCCTCGGCGTGCTTATCGACGCCTCCACGGGCATCCGTGCCTCCCTCGTGGGTCTTGGCGCGCTCAACCTGATCCTTGGCTTCTTCCTGGCTGGACCGGCCATCTCCCTGCCCATCGTTCCGGCGATTGGCCGCGTGATTGGTGCGCCCTTTGGTGCGGTGGGCAAGCTAGCCTCGACGAACTCGGCGCGCAACCCGCGCCGTACCGCGGCGACCGCATTCGCTCTCATGCTGGGCGTGGCGCTGGTGACCTCGATCGGCATGTTGGGTGCGACGATGAAGGCCTCGGTGGCCGACACCGTCGAGCAGGACGCCCGCGCGGACTTCTTGCTGTCCGGCCCGACGTCTGGAAACTTTCCGACCCCGAACGAGACCGTGCAGCGCGCCAGCGATACTGAGGGCGTCGGACAGGTCGTGTCGATGAGCACAGCACCCCTGCAGGTGGATGGTCAGGCTTCGATGAACTATGGCCCGGAGATGAAGGTCAGCCAGGTCATCGATGGCAACGCCGATGACGTCCTTAACTTCACCCTGGTGGAAGGATCGTTGAAGACGGGCGAGGAGCCGGGCTTCATCGCCGAAGCCGACCTGGCTGCAGAGCAGGGCTGGGAGGTCGGCCAGAGTTATGAGCTGGCGGGCCCGGATCTGTCTCGTACCACGCAGGTGAAGCTCCTCGGCACGTATGAGCCCTTCCAGATGCTCCCGCGCTTAGCTGTCTCCGCCTCCGCGGCAACAGAGGTCGTCGACCCGGCTAGCCTCAACGTCATGTTGGTCTACGTGAACGCGGAGGAAGGCTATGACAAGGAAAAGCTGCGCGCCAACCTGGAGGAGTCCGTCAAGGACCTCGTCGTGGTGCAGGTGCGCACCGGCGAGGAATTCGCAGGCGAGGCCGCCGGCATGATTGACCAGATGCTCACCATCCTCTACGCGCTGCTGGCGTTGGCTGTGGTCATCGCGATCCTGGGCATTGTCAATACCCTCACCTTGGGCGTGATTGAACGACGCCAGGAGATTGGTATGCTGCGCGCGGTGGGCACCCAGCGCCGCCAGATTCGCACGATGATCACCGTGGAGTCGGTACAGATTGCGCTCTTCGGCGCTCTCATGGGCATCCTCATGGGGCTGGGGATGGGGTGGTCCTTCATTTCCGTGCTTGCGGACGAAGGCCTCGACTCCACGACGGTGCCGTGGATGATGCTCGTCGTCATGCTCGTCGGCTCCGGCATCGTCGGTGTGCTGGCCGCCCTGTGGCCGGCCCACCGCGCGGCAAAGACCCCGCCGTTGGACGCCATCGCCGACTAACACTTCGCGCGCTTAGACGCGGAGTGCGGTGAGAAGGCTAGGCCAAAAGCGAGCCGACCCACGCCCCGCGCCACGCCAGGACGATGCCCAGGCCCACCGTCCAGAAGAGATACCGCGCCAAGCGCCACCAGCGCTTGGCCTTAATCATGTCACCGAGCTCTTTGGCCAACGTGGACCATGTCGATAGCCCGCCCGCCACGCCGGCCGCGAGCAAGGGGAGGAAGAACTCGGCGGTGTGCGCGTGCGTGGCGTAGCCATAGGCCACGCCGGCCACCGCAGAGCCGATGAGGTTCGCGGCGAAGGTGCACGTGGGGGAGGGCAGGATGCGGGTTAACAGGTAGCGCCCGCAACCGCCCACAAAACCTCCGGCGAGCACAGCCAAGATGGAGAGCATCATGCGCGCCTCCGATCCCGGAGGCGGTCACCGACCAGGTATGCCACGGTGCAGCCCAGAACCGTTGCCAGGACATACGCCCCCGCCTGCGCCGGCCCGAAACCTGAAGTGAGATACGCAAACGCGGCAAAACTGGTGAACCCACTCAAGAAACCCGTGCCCCAGAATGCGGGCGGCTTGGCATAGCCCATCACAGCGCTGCCAACAACGTTGATGAGCAACAGCGGCAGCGCGCCGCCCCCGAGAAGCGAAGAAAGGCCAAAGCGGGCCAGCGCCCCGAGCGCGGTCCCGCAGCCCACAAGAAGGATCTGTGGCATAGGCACCATCCTAGTTGGGATGCGAAAACGTCGTGAAGCAGGCAAGCTTGAGGTACATCCACATCCCCAAGGAGGAAACCACCATGGCACACGAGCGCGCCGGCCAACTAGCCCAGCCTTCGGATCTCATCGATATCGCGGAGTTGGTCACCGCGTATTACACCCGCACCCCCGACGCCGATAACCCTGACCAGCAGGTTTCCTTCGGCACCTCTGGGCACCGCGGCTCCGCCTTGGACACCGCCTTCAATGAGGCCCACATCCTGGCCATCACCCAGGCCATCGTGGACTACCGCGCCGAGCAGGGCACCACGGGCGCCATCTTCATCGGCCGTGATACTCACGCCCTGTCCGAACCCGCCATGGTCTCCGCCCTCGAGGTCCTCCTAGCCAACGAACTGGAGGTCCGTGTAGATGACCGCGGCCGCTACACCCCAACGCCAGCTGTTTCCCACGCCATCCTGACCAACCCAGGCACCGATGGCATTGTTATCACCCCGTCTCACAACCCGCCGCGCGATGGTGGATTCAAATACAACCCGCCGACAGGCGGTCCGGCGGATACCGATGCCACCGACTGGATTGCAGCAAAGGCTAACGACTACCTGCGCGCCGGGCTCGAGGGTGTGAAGCGCGCGCCGGTCAACGGCGTGCTGGATGAACGCTGCGTGAAGCACAATTACCTCGACTCCTATGTGTCCGATTTGGCCAACGTCGTGGACATGGCGGCCATCAAGGACGCCGGCGTGCGCATCGGAGCGGACCCGATGGGCGGCGCCTCGGTGGACTACTGGGCGGCCATCGCCGAGCATTACGAACTCAACATGACGGTGGTGAACCCAGAGGTAGACGGCACTTTCCGCTTTATGACGTTGGATACCGACGGCAAGATCCGCATGGACTGTTCCTCCCCGGATGCCATGGCTTCGTTGGTGGATAACCGGTCCAAGTATGACCTGGCTACCGGTAATGATGCTGACGCTGACCGCCACGGCATTGTTACGCCGGATGCTGGGCTGATGAACCCGAACCACTACCTCGCGGTGGCCATCGAGTACCTGTTTAGCCACCGTCCCCAGTGGGGAAATGCGAGTGTGGGCAAGACCTTGGTGTCCTCTTCCATGATCGACCGCGTCGTGGCCAGCCTGGGGCGCGAGCTCGTGGAGGTGCCGGTGGGCTTCAAGTGGTTTGTGCCGGGGCTTGTCGACGGCTCCCTCGGCTTCGGCGGCGAAGAATCCGCCGGTGCTTCCTTCCTGCGCTTCGACGGTACGGTGTGGTCCACCGACAAGGACGGCATCATCTTGGACTTGCTGGCCGCGGAGATCCTGGCGGTGACGGGCAAGACCCCGTCGCAGCGCTACGCGGAACTGGCGGAGGACTATGGTGCGCCGGCCTATGCGCGCACCGATGCCCCGGCTACCCGCGAACAGAAGGCCATCCTGAAGAAGCTCTCTCCGGAGCAGGTGACGGCGACGGAGCTGGCGGGCGAGGAGATCGTCGCCAAGCTCACTGAGGCGCCGGGCAACGGCGCGGTGATCGGCGGCCTCAAGGTGACGACGGAGAACGCGTGGTTTGCCGCGCGCCCGTCCGGCACGGAGGATAAGTACAAGATTTACGCCGAGAGCTTCCGTGGCGAAGAACACCTCAAGCAGGTGCAAGAAGAAGCGCAGGCGCTGGTGTCACAGGTTCTCGGAGGTTAGTTCTGCGGCTAGGCTAGTGGTTTATGACATCTCCACAATCCATATCGGTGCCTGACCTCATCAGCGCGCTCGCGCGCTGGGGAATGGCCGCCGTGTGGATTATCGCCGGCATACAGAAACTGGATGCCCGGATGGAGATGACCCAGGCCATCGAGGCCTATGGCATCTTTACCCCGGAGTGGTCCGGATACTTGGCCTACCTCATCGGGCCCCTGGAACTCATGGGTGGGGTGCTGCTGTTGTTGGGGCTGTTCTTGAGGGAGGCGTCGGCAGTCGCTGCAGTGGTCTTGGTCCTGTTCATGGTGGGCATCGCGCAGGCGTGGGCGCGGGGGCTCGTCATCGATTGCGGGTGTTTTGGCTACGACCCCGCCGACGTAAGTCAGGGCATGAACTACGCACTGACGCTGCTTCGCGACGCTTTCTTCCTCGCCCTCACCGTCTGGACCATCCGCCGCCCCTACCGCCGCTATGCCCTGCACCCGTAGATTGTTAGGCTAACTCCGTGACCAAAACCAAAATCAGCGCACCTCTCGTGCTCGACATCATTAGTGCATTCGCGCGATTTTATATGGCCTATGTGTGGATCAAGGCGGGGGCGTCGAAGCTGACGGATCAGCTCGCGGTGTCGCAAAGCATCAAGGCATATGAAATCTTTACCCCTGAGTGGTCGCACTACTTGTCCTACCTGATTGGCCCGCTGGAGATATGTGGTGGCCTGCTGCTTTTGATGGGGCTGTTTTTGCGGCCATCGGCGTGGGTTGGGCAGATAGTTCTGGTGCTGTTCATGATCGGCATCGCGCAGGCGTGGGCGCGGGGACTCGGAATTGATTGCGGCTGCTTCTCCGTGAGCCCTGATGAAGACGCGCAAGTGATGAATTACATGATGACACTTCTGCGAGATGTCTTCTATTCTGTCTTAATGGTGTGGACGATCAAGCGTCCTTTCACCAAGTTTGCATTGCACCCTTAACAGCGGTGTGTAGGCTTTTCATCTGTTCGAACTTAAGTCATAAAGGCAAGGTTGTTTCATGAGTACAGTCAAAGACCCCAACTCCAAAGGCAATAGTGGATTCGTCTGGGGCCTCGCTGTTCTGCTGGTTATTATTGCCGTGGTCATCGGCTACATCGTCTATCAAGGACGAGGCGCACAGACCGATGCGCTGGGGGACTACGCCGCCGAGGATGTCTCCCTGGAGATTTCCCTCGCGGACAATGCGGTAACCCTCAAGTCTGCGGATGCCGCAAAGGACGCAACCGAAGTAGACCTGTACGAGGACTACTCCTGCCCGCACTGTGGTGACCTGGCGAAGGAAACCGACGAGCAGATGAAGGATGCGATTGATGCGGGCGAGCTCGTCGTGCACGTGCGCACCCTCAACTTCCTTGACGGCAGCCCAAACGGCTTGGAGAGCATCAAGTCCAACACGGGCCACTCCTCCAAGGCGGCAGCTGCGATGGAGCAGGTAGCAAAGACCGGTGATGCCAAGCTCTACTGGAACTTGCGTAAGTACCTCATGGAGAACCAGTCCAAGGTGTACAACAAGTGGGAGATGGAAGACTTCGCTGCTGCCGCGAAGGAACTGGGCGCAGATGATGCCACGGTAAAGGCCATTGAAGAAGCCCCGGTTGGTGAAGGAAACCCACTGGTGACCTCGAACTACGAAAAGCTGGAGAGCGAAACCGGCCAGGTTTCCTCGCCGCGAATCATCAAGGATGGCAAGGACATTCCGGAAGACCAGAACACGTCCATCATGGAATGGGTTGACATCGTCACTAAATAAGGCGTCCCAACTCGCGATTTGGTGAGTGAATGGGGAGCGGATATATTGATACGAGTTGCAATCGTGAAGGTTGCACCTCGTATGAGGGGCTATGGCGCAGTTGGTAGCGCACCACACTGGCAGTGTGGGGGTCACGGGTTCGAATCCCGTTAGCTCCACTTTATACCCTCTTTCCACTGGTCAGAGGGTTTTATTTTTGTCTGGGGAATTCTTTGTTGACGTCTGGTTATGACTGTGTTTAAAGCCAGGTGAAATCCAAGGTTGAGTGCCGGGGACGTGGTCGACGAACTGGTAAAACCGGACTGATTCATTGGGGAGGGCAATCAGGTCCTCATGAGTGAACAAATGATCGGCACATCACGTGCGGATGAATCCATGCAAGGCCACTGGCTTTTGGCCAAATTGGGAAAGTGAGTCCTTTGCCTCGGCGGGCGCAGACTAACAGATGAATTGCTCGAACTATCCGGAATTCCGAACGTTGATGTAGTTGAACCAGCGCCTAGTCTTGGGCGCACGCCGGGTAGGATTCTTGAGCTCACGCCTTCGAGTTATACAGGTGCGGATAGTGATCCGGATGCTGTGGCTGCAGTGCGCCGCGTCTTTGGCCTGCGTGCAAAGCTAATTGAGGCCGACGCCGCTGAAACTGGACTGGCCGATGAGTCGGCTGACCTTGTGATTGGGAAGCGATGCTCACCATGCAGGGTGAGAAGGCTAAGAATGCAATCGTTGCAGAGGCTGCGCGCATCCTACGTCCGGGTGGGCGGTACGCCATTCACGAACTGGGGCTAGTTCCTGAAGAACTAGCAGATGGGGTGAAGGATGAAATCCGCCAAAGCCTTGCGCGCGCAATTAGGGTGAACGCGTGTCCGCTGACCTTGGGCGAATGGACGGCAGTGTTTGAGGCTAATGGCTTTTTAAAGCCGCCAAGGTTGAGACCGCGCCGATGGCTTTGCTGCAGCCGCGTCGAATTCTTTCCGATGAAGGATTCTTAGGCACGCTGTGCTTTGTGAAGAACCTTCGGAATAACTCCGATGCCCGCAAGCGGGTGCTGCAGATGCGAAAAACCTTCAACACGCACAGCGAGCACCTCAACGCCGTGGCAATCGTGGCAACGAAGCCAGAGCGTTAGGAAGCTGGAACGCTATCTAGGCGCGATTGCGCACTACGGTCGGCAGGATTGCTGAGTCTTCCAAGGAGAGCAGTCCATGACGCTACTGAGGCACCACAGCATGCTCATCGGCGCTCAACTCTAGTGAATCGTCGTCTGCGGTAAGCCGAACTTTTCCGCTCAATACGTGCAAGAGTGCCTCGCCAGGGTTCTCGTGCTTAGACAATTCCTTGCCGTCTTTCAGGACAAGCAAGACCTGTAAAAGGGAACCACCAGGCACTGCGCGGAACACGTGGGTTGCACGCCCGCTTTCTGTCCCAGCCGCCTTATTTAGCAGTTCTTCAGCCAGCGCTTTTAGATTAACGCTGACGCTTGGTGTCTCAGCCATTTTCGAAATCTCTTCCAAATGTTAAAGGGGATTGAACTGCGCTAAGCGATGCCAGGTGTAAATGGTTGACCGTCTAGTGTCGAGTCTATATCTTTGGTATATCAATCCTTACAATGAATAGTCCTACCTATTGAAAGTTAGGCAACCCTACTCAAGTGGTGTATATTTGCCATGGTTAATTGATCCCTATTCCCAGCAAAGGAAATAACAAGTGAAAAAGACGGCATTGATGGCTTTAAGTGCTGCTGCAGCCCTCGTTCTTGCGGCGTGCTCCACCTCGGGGGAAGAAGCCTCGGGGGAAGATGCAGCGGCTGGCGACGGTGAGCAGCTGACTCTGTCCCACCCCAGTATTGAGGGGCTAAACATCGACTTCGAAAACCAGCCAGAAACCATCGTTATGGACTGCTACGCCTATAGCTCTCTGCACGAGTACGGCATTGAGCCGGATGCGTTGTTTGGTTTTGAGTGTGACAACCCAGCGTTGATGGGTGATGCTGACATCGAAGGTATTGAGACCATCGGCCAAGATGCTGAGATCGATCTGGAAAAGCTGGCTGAACTGCGCCCGGATGCCATCATCGGCAACGGTAACGCGAAGGGTTGGTCTTGGTTCGATGAAGACGTCAACGCTCAGTTGCAGCGCGTTGCGCCTTTCGTGCCGCTGCCATCGGAAGGCTCTATTGATCAAAGGATTGCGGATACCCGCGAGATTGCAGAGTTCTTCGGCGCAGACGTAGAAGCTGACAACATCGTGGCGGCAGATGGAGACTTCGCAGCGGCCAAGGAAGCGTTCACCGCAGCAGTAGACGGCAAGGATTACAACTTCCTGCTGACCAGCCCAACCAAGGAAATGCTCTATACCGGCGTGGGCTTCCCGCAGGCGGACATGCTGGAAGAACTTGGCGCAAACATCGCAGGCCCAGACACACCAGCGGAAGGAAACCCGTGGGGTCGAGTGGCGTGGGAAGATGCTTCGACCTACCCTGCTGATGTCATCTTGGTAGAAAACTATGACCCAGAGGCGCCATTTACTGCGGAGCTGTGGGACAACCTTCCAGCTGTCCAGGCAGACCAGGTATCCACGTGGTCTTCCAAGGGTGCGTTGACCAGCCGTAACTATGCCGATTGGCTGCAGGATCTTGCAGACAAGGTAGAGACCTACGACAAGGTGAGCTAGTCTTTTATGCCAGCAAGTTCCACAACCTCCACAGCCCCGAAGGCTGTGGAAAGGCCAGTTGCTCAGGCCAACCGGCTCATTGGTTTCATTATCATTGCGGTCTTATGTGCCGGTGCGCTGGTGTTGAGCATGATGGTGGGCTCACGCAGCATTCCACCGTCGGATATTTTTCATTATCTGATTAACCCGGATCCGGCGGATCCGGTATCGCAGGTGGTCTGGCAGTCTCGCGTTCCACGTACTTTCTTGGTGTTGGTTGCCGGTAGTGCGTTGGGGGTTGCGGGTGGTTTGATGCAGGCTGTGACCAGAAACCCAATGACGGACCCGGGGATTTTGGGCGTTAATGCGGGTGCTTCTCTCATGGTGGTTGTTGGCCTGGCATTTTTTGGGGTTACAGATATCTCCCAGTACATGTGGTGGTCTTTTGCTGGTGCGATTGTGACCTCGGCGGTGGTCTTCGCCATTGGCAACAGTGGTCCATTGCGTGGCAGTCCGGTGCGCATGACCTTGTCCGGTGTGGCATTGGGGGCGGTGCTGGGCGGTTTTGCATCCGCGGTGTTGCTGACCAATTCAGAAGTTTTGGAACGCATGCGTGGCTGGTCAGCGGGCACCACAGCATCGCAGCCTCTCGATGCTACCTTGTCCATCACCCCATTTATCTTGGTAGGCTTGCTTATTGCGCTGGCCAGCACTCGCGCATTGGATGTGCTTTCACTGGGTGAAGCGGCATCGGTTGCTATGGGCGCGCACCCGCAAAGAACCAGGCTGGTGGTATTGGTAGCAATTGCACTGCTAGCCGGTGGCGCTACTGCGGCGGCGGGGCCCATCGGATTTATTGGGCTGTTGGCACCACATCTATCCCGCATGATCGTGGGCCCACATCAAGGGTGGATTATGGCCTATTCAATCGTCTTGGCCCCAGCGGTTTTGGGCGTGAGTGATGTTATAGGTCGCGTGATTACTGCTGGGGAAGTGCCCGTGGGAGTAGTAACTGCATTCGTTGGCGCACCGCTGTTGATTTACATGGTGCGTAAGTACCGCATTCCGGAGGTTTAAGCGCGATGGTTCACACAACGAATCCGGATACGAAGCAAGAGCTTGAATTCGGGCGAAAGATTTTCCGCATCGGTCCCAAGGAACGCCCGGTGATGCTTATCGGGGTGCGCACAGCTGTCGTCACAGGTGGACTCTTATTGGCGACTGCGCTGATTGCGGTGTACTCCTTGGTTGATGGTTCTGCATCCATCACCGTTGGTGAAGCGTTCCAGGCGTTGACCGGCAACGGTGATTCCTACACCAACATGATTGTGGTGGAATGGCGCGCACCGCGCACGCTTCTGGCAATCCTGCTGGGCGCAACACTGGCCATGAGTGGAGCTATCTTTCAAAACCTCACCGCGAATCCATTGGGCTCACCGGATGTGATTGGTTTTCAGACCGGTTCCTACACTGGCGCGCTCATCGTCATGTTGATTCTCGGCGGTGGCACCACCGCTACGTTGTTGGGGGCTCTCACTGGAGGTATCGCTACCGCGATGGTGGTGTTCTTCCTTGCCTCCAAGCGCGGATTCGCTGGTGGCGTGCGTCTTATCATCGTTGGCATTGCTGTCAGCGCCATGCTGGCCTCGGTCAACGTGTGGATTTTGCTCACTGCCACGGTGGAAGATGCCATCATGGCGAGTTTGTGGGGCGCGGGAAATCTCTCCGGCACCTCCTGGAATTCGCTGCTGCTGGCATTTTGTGGTTCTGCCGTGTTCATCCTGATGGCAGCACTGCTGGCGCGCCCGATGCGTTTGATGCAGATTGGTATTCCTTTCGCGGTTGCGCTGGGGCAAAACGTCCGCAGGGTGCAACTATTGGCAGTTGTTGCCGGCATCGGATTAACGGCGCTGGCAACTGCCACCGCCGGGCCGATTTCCTTCATCGCGCTGGCCTCGCCCCAGATTGCCCGTCGCCTGGTACACGTTGATGGCCTGGCGCTGGCCCCCACCGCAGCCGTGGGGTCTTTCCTGTTAATACTCGCCGATACGGTTGCCCAAAGAATTGACCCTGAATCCCCGCTCCCAGTAGGTATTGTCACCGTATCCATCGGTGGCGTGTACTTCCTGTGGTTGCTCATGAGAGAAGGCCGACGCAAATGACACGACTTCTAGTAGAAAACGCCCAGCTTGGATACGGCGACAAAGTTATCTGCCCAGGCGTGGATCTTCAGATTCCAGATGGCCAGTTCACGGTCATCGTTGGCCCCAATGCCTGCGGCAAGTCCACTTTGCTCAAGAGCTTGACCCGTTTGATTGCGCCGCAAGAGGGGAAGATTCTTTTAGACGGGCAGTCTTTGCACAAAAAGCCCACCAAAGAAGTAGCGCGTGAAGTGGGTCTTCTGCCGCAAGGCCCGGTTGCCCCGGACGGCATTCGCGTCATCGATCTGGTCTCACGAGGACGCTACCCGCACCAGAGTTTGTTCAAGCCTTGGTCGCCCGAGGATGAGCAGGCGGTGAAAGAGGCCATGGAGGCAACCGGAATTAGGGAGCTTTCAGGCAGGCTTGTCGATGAACTCTCGGGCGGTCAACGCCAACGCGTCTGGATGGCGGTGGCGTTGGCGCAGCAGACGCCAATCTTGCTTCTCGATGAACCTACCACATTCTTAGACGTCAGCTACCAGATTGAGCTGCTGGAACTTTGCCGCATGCTCAACCGGAAACGGGACTACACACTGGTCGCCGTATTGCATGACTTGAACCAGGCAGCGCGCTACGCCGATCACATCATCGCCATGAAAGACGGCGAAGTTGTAGCCACCGGCGATCCTGCAACCGTTATTACTGAAGAGCTCGTGCGCACCGTATTTGGTGTGGATTCTAAGATCATCGCTGACCCAGAGTCTGGAGCACCGTTGATGATCCCAACGTGGAGCCACCAAGTATCAAATTCAAACAGATAATTCTGACGTTAATTTTACCTGTTCCATGTGCACCTCAGTTTTCGCGTTGTGGACGCAATCGATGCGGGTGAGATGGTCGATCTGAAATTGACGATAAGCGGTGAGATCGGCCGCCACTATTCGCAGCATGACATCGCATTCACCAGCCATGAGGTGGCATTCCACGGCTTCTGGAAGTGGCTGACTCTCTTGAATGAATCGCTCAACAGTCTCAAGGTCCTGGCTGGTGAGCCAAACTCTGGCATAGGCGGTAAATCCTTTGCCGACCTTTGTGGGAACAAACAGGGCAACGTAACCCCGAATAATTCCAGCGTTCTCCAGTGCATGGACTCGTCGGATACAAGTGGAAGGGGACAGGTGCACGGCATCCGCGAGTTCATTGACGATTCAATCCAAGCGGAAGTCCACGCTTGAAGACCTGGTGAAACGCCTATTTGATCAAGGGCAGCTTAATCGAGTGTGTGAAGCGTCCTGGGTTTAGTTCCTCAGCTAAGGATGTTATGTCCATAGGGTTTTTGGACATGGA
>NZ_KV827354.1:0-53223 GCF_001836065.1 Corynebacterium sp. HMSC035E02 | reverse complement strand
CCCGCTACGCACCCCGAAACCGGAAGAGCCCATAAACCCGCAAGAAAAACAGGGTTTTACCTGGAATCTTTAACAATAAGTACACAAGCGCGAGGGAACTATAGATTTCCTGGAATCGACCACTCTGTGAGATACTGATCGTTTTCCACACGTAGGGAGTGGGGCGGTGCGGCGAGACGTCGCCAAGCAGGGCGTGTCCAGCGCCGTTTTATACAGTCCTAGGTTGTTCCCCCAGGCGCCGAGGACTGCGCCCCCTAGCTTGTATCTCCTAGGATTCCTCGTGGACCAAATCCGAGCCGCCGGAAGAGTTAGAGTCACCTTCCTCGTTGAGGTTCTGCATGAGGTTGGCCTCCATCCAGGCACGCACGGCCGCCTCAAAGTCCTCGGAGTCTTCCACTTCCTGTACGACTTCATCAAGATCCTGCGTGGTGAGGAACTTGGTGAAGGAGGCTATCTCCAGCTTCTCATCGCGGTTGAATAGCCCATCCTGGTAGACCACGACGTAATTCTGTGGAAGCTCCGGCTTTGAATTAGGGCAGCCTTCGGCACCGGCAGGCTCCACCACGGAGACTTCCGGTGGCAGCGAGGCCATGAGCGCGACGTGGGTGCGCTCCAAAAAGTCCACGTCCTTGGTGCCTTCTTCCTTGGCAGCCACGTAGTCCTTGGAAATCGCGCGGGCTTCCTCCGGGTTGTAGACGCTTAAGAATTCACCCGTGCAGCCCACGAAGAAGTTGCCGTTAGTGCTGACCCCGCTGATGTGCTCCCCTCCTTGACGCACCAGCTTTGGCTTCTGAGAAACGGTAGCCGCGCGTCCCTCATCGCGCAGGGTCTGGCGGTAGATCTCCGCCAGCACGCGCTGCTCATGGGATGTCGGGTCAATCATGATGGTGATAGGCGCCGAGTTCACTGGGTTCGGATCCGGCTTGGGTTCATACCCAGAGCAGGCGCTTAACGACGCCCCCGCAACCCCCACCAAGGCCACCCCAACAACGCGGGCGAAGGTGCGGGAATGTGCAATAAGGCGGGGCATCAGAATCAGGCGCATTCTTTCTATTCAACCGGACATGCAGCACACATGTCGCTGTTCTTAAAGTTCCTCAGTCCGCAGCGCTGGGCCGCAGCATCTGGCTGAATCTTACACACCTCGCTGGCCAGACGGCGGTGTGGCTCTCCGCGGTAGCACGTGACTAGACTAATGCGCGTTATGACTAGCGCTATTACTGAATCTTCCGTTCGCGACGCGCTTAGCCGCGTCGATGACCCAGAAATCGGTCGCCCCATTACCGAACTCGGCATGGTGAAGTCCGTGACTGTTAACGGTTCGGACGTGGACATCGAGCTTTATCTCACCATCGCCGGCTGCCCGATGAAGGGCACCATCGAGTCCAATACCCGCGCGGCCGTGGCGGAACTCGACGGTGTCGGCAACATCAACATCTCGATGACGCCGATGAGCGACGAGCAACGTAAGGAGCTCAAGCAGAAGCTGCGCGGCGGGCAGGCCGAGCCGGAGATCCCCTTTGCCAAGCCCGAGTCCACCACCCGCGTGTTCGCGGTGGCCTCCGGCAAGGGCGGCGTGGGCAAGTCCTCCGTCACGGTGAACCTGGCCGCAGCCTTGGTCAACAAGGGACTCAAGGTGGGCATCGTGGACGCCGATATTTACGGCCACTCCGTCCCCAGCCTGCTGGGTTCCACGGCGGGCCCCACAGTGCTTGACGACGAAATGCTGCTTCCCCCCATCTCCCACGGCATCAAGCACATTTCTATTGGCCAGTTCGTGGAGGGCAATGCGCCGGTGGTCTGGCGCGGGCCGATGCTCCACCGCGCCCTCCAGCAATTCCTCGCGGACGTCTTCTGGGGTGACTTGGACGTGCTCCTGCTCGACCTGCCGCCGGGTACCGGCGACGTTGCACTGTCGGTGGCCCAGCTCATCCCCAATGCGGAGCTGCTGATTGTGACCACCCCGCAGGCGGCCGCGGCCGAGGTTGCCGAGCGCGCCGGTTCCATCTCGCAGCAAACGCGCCAGCGCGTGGCCGGCGTGATTGAGAACATGGGTGCGATGGTCATGCCGGATGGTTCCACCATGGATATCTTCGGCTCCGGCGGCGGCACAGTAGTGGCCGAGCGCCTCAGCGTGCTGCTGGGCCACGAGGTTCCCCTGCTGGCCAGCATCCCGCTGGATCCGAGCCTGCGCGCGGCTGGCGATGCCGGAACCCCCATCGTTATTTCCGCGCCCGACTCCCCCGCCACCCAGGCCATCAACAAGGTGGCCGATTCCATTGCCGTACGCTCCGATTCCCTCGTGGGCAAGAAGCTTGGCTTGGGTGTCACCCGCAAGGGCTAAATAACCCTTAGGTGACGTCCTCCCAGGAGGAGCTGCCCTCGCCGGTGGATGCATTTCCGCCGCGCGGGGGCTGTGTCGTTTTAGCCGCCTTCTCCCCCGCCGGCTGCTGGGCGCCAAGGTCCGGATAGACCTGCGAATAATCGAAGGTCGGCCGGCCAGTGTTCTGCTCCGGCGCTGGCTGTGCCGGCCCCTGCTGGTTATGCGCGGGTTGGTTGTTTATTTCCGCGTCATGCTCATACGGGCTGGTGCTCTTCTTGATGTCCTCAGCCATCTTCTTCGGGTTGAAGTCGTCCCAGGCGGAATCGTCGCCGTCGAAAAGCGCCTTGGTAATCACCCCGCGCGGGCCCATGCGCGTCCACTCCGCCGCCTGGCTCAGGGGCACCCGGAGGTCATCGAACTCCGCGCCGAGACCGCTCATCTCACCGTTGAGCTCCGCCTTGGCGTTCGCAATGGCCTTGCGCGCCGCGTAGATAGCCGCGCGGACGTCCATGATCACGCCGGGCAAGCGCTCAGGGCCGATGATCACCAGCCCCAGCAGCACGATGACAATGATCTCTACCCAACCAATTGAGGAAAACACGAAACTATCTTAACTACTTCGCTAGTGATGACAGGGCGACGGGCGCGCGGAAGGCTTCGGTCTCTTGTTAGCCCCGCTGGTTGTGCCGGATGGCGCGCACAACCATCTCCACCTTGTCCAGGAAATCCTGACGTGGCTGGTGCGCAGGCGCTTCCGCATCCGGCCCGGGCCCTACGCCCTGATGGGCGATGCCAGCGAGCTTTGCCATGAGCGAGTCCGGCGCCTTAACGTGGGATTCCACGCTGCATTCACGAACCCACTCGGCGGCGTTGCGCTGGTGGTGGATTTCTGCCCGGCATTCCGGGCAGTGCACGAGGTGGATGCGTACGCGGTGGGCATATTTGGCTGGCATCTCGCCGTCGACGAAAGCGACGACCGCCTCGGGCCCCAAATGGCCGATAGTATCTGCCCGCTGAGCGCGGGCCTTTGCCTTATCGCGGACTTTGGCTTGGGCCTCGGTGAAGAACCCGGACAGACTCAGGGACTGGCCGTCGCTGCTATGTCCTTCTTCTTTCACCTCAACGTCACCTCACCTCAGTGCGCGCTCCTCTGCCCTAGGCGGCAGAATTCTCGCGGTCTCAGACTTAAACGCTGCCCAGTCTAGCGCGTACGCAGCAGGCTGCGGGTGTCTGCGTTGCTCTCGGCTTCCTTCTCCAGAGCGGCACGCAGCTGGGAGCGGCCGCGGTGGATGCGGGAGCGCACGGTGCCCATCTTGACGCCGAGGGTTTCGGCGATTTCGTCGTAGCTCATGCCCACGACATCACAGAGAACCACGGCCACGCGGAAATCCGGTGCGAGGTTATCGAGCGCGGACTGCAGCGCCGGATCCAGGTTAGCTACCGAATAGGCCTGCTCCGGGGTCATGTCGGTTCCGGGGACGCGCTCATAATCCTCCGGCAGGGCCTCCATGCGGATCTTGGAGCGGTGGCGGACCATATCCAAGAAGAGGTTGGTGGTGATGCGGTGCAGCCAGCCCCCAAAGGTTCCCGCTTGGTACTTATCCAAAGAACGGAAGACGCGCATAAAGGTCTCTTGGGTGAGGTCTTCAGCATCGTGCTGGTTGCCGGAGAGGCGGTAAGCCAAGCGATAGACATCATCGGCGTGCTCGGCCACGAGTTCACCCCAGGAAGGCATATCGGCCTGGCCGGCGTCGAACGCAGCGGTTCCGGTCAACTTCTCAGTTTCAGCGCTGGCATCATGGCTGCCAGTGGCGGAGGAATCGGTGGAACGGTGAGCGGGCTCAAACTCGCGCTGCTGTGTGGTCATGCCGAATATCTTTCTATAGTGCGCGGCGAAACTCCAGCCACGGCCCTGTGAGCAACCTGTGAATCCGTCACACCGCTTACATGGGCTTCTTGCGTCACAGCTGAGGAGAGTTGCGGGCGATTCTCGGCACGCAGCTGTGGCGATTTCACTATGGTTTTCTTTTGTGACTACTACGGCTTATGACGCAATGCGAACCTACATCGAATCCACCAGCGAGGTCTCCGAGGTTCTCGCCGGCGCCCGCGCCCACGCGGAGGAGTATGGCCTGCCAGCACCGGATGAGGCAACCGGCCAGTTGCTCACCACGCTCGCGGCGGTTTCATCCGGCACTACCTCGCGGCCGCAGGCGGTGGCGATTACTCCCGCAGCATCCGTCGTGGGCCTCTATCTGCTTGCCGGCATGCCGGAGAACGGAATCCTCACCTGCATCGATCCGGAGGCAGAGCACCAGGCCAGCGCCAAGCGAACCTTCCGCGAGGCCGGCTACTCCCCCAGCCGCGGCCGTTTCTTACCCTCGCGCCCCCTCGACATCATGGGCCGCCTGGCCAATGACACCTACCAGGTGATCTACGCCGAGGTCCCAGCGCTCGATATGCCTGCGCTGCTCAAGGCCGCCTGGCCGCTGCTGCACCAGCACGGCACTTTGGTGCTGGCCAATGCGCTTCTCGACGGCACCGTGGCCGACCCCTCCCGCACCGACCGCGACACCGCCGCTGCCCGCGAGGCCGACGAGGTTGCCCGCTCCCTCGAGGGCGCGGCCGTGACGCGCCTGCCCTACGGCGCGGGCCTGACGCTCATTACCAAGCTGTAGCCGCCTTCTGAAACTGCCCGATCTGCCAAAACCATCGCCTGTTTTTCGATCGGCTCGGAGACTTTCGTCATTTAGGACACCGTTGGTTTAGCCACTGATACGTCTCCGAGCTAAACCCCGACATGTGTCGCCGGTGGCCTTTTTGCGCCGACTTTTTACTCCTTCTCCGTTCCCACCCCCGCCCTTCGCGCTCACCATGGGGCTTCACGAGGCGGGCCGCGCACTTTCGGTGAGCGCGAAGGGTGTGTTGGTGCAGGATTGTGGTGTTGCACGGGTGTGTTGGTGCAGGGTGTGGTTGTGCCGCGCGTGATGTTGCAGGGTGTGGTTGTGCCGCGCGTGTTGTTGCAGAGTGTGCTGTTGCTGGGAGTGTTGTTACGCAGGCTCCTGAAGCAGCCCGGAACTCGTCGGCGACATCAAAGCCACGAAAAGCGGGCGTGGAGTGGACTTCAATCCACCCGCACGCCCGCTTAAACTACTGTGCTGTCTCGCGGCTTAGACCTTTACGTTCTTACCCACGACGACCACGCCGCCTTCGGAAACCTTGAAGCGCTCCTCATCGCGCTCGCGGTCCACGCCGATGATCGCACCATCGCTGACCACCACGTTCTTGTCCAGGATGGCGTGGCGGACCACCGCGCCGCGTCCAATGCGCACGCCCGGCAGGATGACGGAGCCTTCCACCGTCGCGCCATCGGCCACGTGCACGTCCGAGGAGAGCACAGAGTTGCGCACCGTACCGCCGGAGACAATGCAGCCCGGAGCCACCATCGAGGACTGCGCGATACCGTTCTGCACGAACTTCGCCGGCGGGAAGTTCGAGTCATCCGTGGAGTGAATCGGCCACGAACGGTTGTACAGGTTGAAAATGGGGTGCACCGAAATCATGTCCATGTGTGCCTCATAGAAGGAGTCGATGGTACCGACATCGCGCCAATAGCCATGGTCACGCTCCGTGGAGCCGGGCACCTCATTGGCCATGAAGTCGTAGACGTGTGCCTGCTCGCGCTTCACGAAATAAGGAATGATGTTGCCGCCCATGTCATGCGCGGAGTCCTCATTCTTTTCGTCTTCCAGCAAAGCGTCGATAAGCG
This sequence comes from Corynebacterium sp. HMSC035E02, assembly GCF_001836065.1. NCBI lineage: Bacteria > Bacillati > Actinomycetota > Actinomycetes > Mycobacteriales > Corynebacteriaceae > Corynebacterium > Corynebacterium sp. HMSC035E02. The sequence goes on along the minus strand of NZ_KV827354.1, from coordinate 47,131 downwards.
CCTGCGTGGTGAAGACGTAGTTGCCCATGGAGGCGTAGGTCATGTTCGGGTCATCCGGGGTTGCCGGAGGATTGGCAGGCTTCTCGACGAACTCCGTAATCGTGCCCATCCCATCCGCCTGGATGCAGCCAAAGGCCGAAGCCTCCGAACGCGGAACGCGGATGCCCGCCACCGAGCAGTCCAGTCCCGTCGCGATGTGCTCCTCCACCATCTGGGCCGGGTCCATGCGGTAGACGTGGTCGGCGCCAAAGACGATGACGTAATCCGGCTTCTCGTCGTAGATCAGGTTTAGCGACTGCAAAATGGCATCGGCCGAACCGTTGTACCAACGCTTACCGCGGCGCTGCTGGGCGGGTACGGAGGCGATGTACTGCGGAGTCGGGCCAGACAGGTTCCACGCCTGGGAAATGTGGCGGTCCAAAGAGTGGGACTTGTACTGGGTTAGCACCGCAATCTTGAGGTATCCGGCGTTAACGAGGTTGGACAGCACGAAGTCGATCAGGCGGTAGGAGCCGCCGAAAGGAACGGCGGGCTTAGCGCGGTCTTCCGTCAGCGGAAAGAGGCGCTTTCCCTCGCCGCCGGCAAGGACAATGGCAAGGACATTAGGAAGGCTTCTCACACCACCCAACTTATAGACATTTTCCGCATCGTGCAGTAGAAGTTTGCGTGTTTTTACCCCCTTTAACCTCCCTCACTCAGCTTGCGTGCTTCCTTCGTGTTTGCGTCCCAACGCCGCTGCGCGCCGCGCTCGTGGCGCGCGGTAGGAAGGTTTAGCGCGCGCTGCGGAATGTCCGTATTCTGGCGAGTATGAGAGCCGGAATTTTTTCTAAGGAGTATCCGCCGGAGATTTACGGCGGAGCTGGCGTCCATGTTGCAGAGCTCACCCGTTTCATGCGCGAGATCATCGATGTCTCCGTCCACTGCATGGGGTCTGAGCGCGACGAGAAAGACGTTTTTGTCCATGGCGTTGACCCCGCATTGAAGGATGCCAACGCTGCGCTGCAGACACTGTCTACGGGTCTACGCATGGCCAACGCCGCCTCCGACATCGATGTGGCTCACTCGCACACGTGGTACACGGGCCTTGGTGGGCACCTCGCCAGCCGGTTGTACGGTATCCCCCACGTGGTTACCGCGCACTCCCTCGAGCCGCACCGCCCGTGGAAGCGCGAGCAGCTGGGCGGCGGTTATGAGGTCTCCTCTTGGTCGGAGAAGAACGCGATGGAATACGCCGACGCCGTCATCGCCGTATCTGCCGGCATGAAAGATTCCATCTTGGATGCCTACCCCCGTATCGACGCCGATAAGGTGCATGTGGTCCTCAATGGCATCGATACGCAGGTGTGGCAGCCGGGTGAGTCGGCGGTGCTGGATAAGTTGGGCGTCGACAAGCAGCGTCCCGTCGTTGCCTTCGTGGGCCGGATTACCCGACAGAAGGGCGTGAAGCACCTGCTCAAGGCGGCCCAGAGCTTTGACGAGGATATCCAGCTCGTGCTGTGTGCGGGCGCGCCGGATACGCCGGAGATTGCGGCGGAGACCGAAGCCCTCGTGGAGGAGTTGCGCTCCAAGCGCGATGGTGTGTTCTGGGTTAAGGACATGCTGTCCCGCGAGGAGATTAAGCAAGTCTATTCCGGTGCCGATGTGTTCGTCTGCCCGTCGATCTATGAGCCGCTGGGCATTGTTAACCTCGAAGCCATGGCTTGCGGCACCGCGGTCGTAGCCTCCAATGTGGGTGGCATCCCAGAGGTCGTCGTGGATGGTGAGACCGGCGTTTTGGTCAATTACGATGCCGCTGATGAAGCCACCTTTGAGGCTGATCTCGCCGCCGCCGTGAATCGAGTGGCAGCGGACAAGGAACTGACGCAGCGCTATGGCAGCGCCGGTCGCCAGCGCGCGATTGATGACTTCTCGTGGGCTACCATCGCGCAGCAGACCGTGGACATTTACCGTTCGTTGATGTAGGAAGGACTGCCGTGACTCTTAACGAACCGCCTCATCGCCCAGAACTTCATTTCGTTCCCGATACCGGGTTGCTCGACGCCCCCGCGGGAATCGTCCGCGACGGTAACACGTGGCACCTGTTCCACCAATACCGGACCGCGGCTGACCAGCCCGCACGCTGGGGCCATTCCACGTCCGAAGAAACAGCTTTTGAGTGGCTGGACTGCGACGACGTCCTCGCCCCCGTAGGCGGAGAGCTGTCGCTGCGTGCTGGCTCCGTCGCGGAGGGCAAGGACGCGCTCAACTTGTATTTCACCTCGGTGACCTCGGTGGGTACGAGCGTGCGCCTAGCGCGCTACACCGACTACGCCGATGAGTGCGTCGTCTCCGATGACCCTACGGCGCTCGACCCAGATGTCGTCCGCTTCGGCGAAGCTGTCGGCGCCAGCACCAATCACGACCGCTTCCGCTCTCCCTCCGTGGTCCCAGATTGGGCCAAGGAGGACCGCGAGGAAGGCCACGATGGCTGGCTCATGCTTGCGCTGACCGGGCACTCTGACGCGCCGGTGCCGGTGATCCTGGATAGCCCCGACGGCGAATCCTGGACGCTCCTTGGACCGTTGAGTTTCGATGGCGACCCTGGTTTCGAAGAGGGCGAAGTTCCGGCTACCTCCCCCATCCCGCCAGTGGTCTCGCCGCGCTTGGTGCGCCTGCGCGACGAGGTCGATAGGGAAATCTACGATGTGCTCTTCGTGACCTTAGAGCGCGAGGGCCGCGATGTTTCCGGCTATATTGTGGGCCGCCTTGATGGCACAGTGTTCACCGTGGCGAAGGGTTTCCAGCGCGTGGACTTTGGCCACGATTTCTCCCGCCCGCGCAACACCAACACCACGACCGGAACGATTCCGCAGGAGCGCCGCTACGACCGCGCGGTCATCCTCGGTCTGCTTAACGGCAACGGTCGCGGTGACGACGCCACCAAGCACCCATCCTGGGAGGCGGAGGGCTGGGCTAATAGCCTGTCGCTGCCGCGTGCGGTCACGCTGCAGGGCGGTGTGCTGTACCAGACCCCACCGGAGGGTCTGCCGGATGCGGTGAAACTCTCCGACTATGCCCAATCCTGGACTGGTGTTTTGGAGGTTCCGGAAGGCTCCGCCGTGACCGTCACGCTGAAGGACAGTAACGGTGATGCCGCCGCTGTCATCCGCCACACCGGCTCCGAGATCAGCCTGGATCGCTCCATGTCGAAGGCCTTTGATCACTACTTCAAGGACTCTGCTCCTGCGGTGACCCAGCTGGCTGAGGGCGATTCGGACACTCTCACCGTCATCCAAGACGGCGCCAGCGTTGAGGTCTTCGTCGACGGCGGATTGGTGGCCATGAGCTCTCGTGTCTACTTCGAGGGCGGGTGCTCCGCCATCGAGGTCAGCACGGAGGGCGAGGCTGTCATTGAGCAGTCGTGGAGCCGAAAGGGCACCAAGCGCTCCTAATCGCATCGCGCGTGTGCTGAACCATAAGAAGGAGGACCGGGATGACTCGGTCCTCTTTTTAATGCGCTCCCCTACCCTTCGCGCTCACCGTGGACCCCAAACAGCCGCCGCGGGCGCTGCCGGTGAGCGCGAAGGGAGATTAGCGAGGATGCCCTCGAGCGCCAGCGGGACCACGCAGCTGACGCGCGTCACTCAGCCAGGCCGGGCCTCACTCCGCCCTTCGCGCTCACCGTGGGCTTCAGACAACCGTCGCGTGCACTGCCGGTGAGCGCGAAGGGAAGTTTTGGTAGCCGCGCGGCGTCAAGGCCGGACCGGGGATGTAGCCATGAAATGCTGAGGATGGGCCACAGCTGCAGCTTTGAAGCGTTTAGGCCAGAAATGCAACCAGCATGCGGCCGAGAATAAAGCCGCCTATTAAGCAGAGCGCAGACGGTCCAGACGAGCGTGCGCCGTCACGGTCAGGGTTTGCGGCAGAGAGGCCATACGCTCGGCCAGCTCTTCCGGGCTGATGTGGCGCGCAGAAGGGCTCATTCCCACCTGCGCAGCGATGGATGCCTTGTCGAGGACGATGGGGAAGGAAATATCGACCGGGTCGGCCGCCTGCTCAAGGAAACCTTCCGCCTGCGCGTAAAGGCGTTCCACCTTTCCTTCCTCGACGCCGAGGATGCCCAAAGGCTCCCGCAGCTCATCGAGGTGGCCAGCCTGCGGAGTCAGCACAATAACCTCCCCGCCGGGGGCGAGCACGCGCTGGAATTCCGCCGGGTTGCGCGGGGCGAAGACGACCGAGATGGCGTGAATCGAATCATCCTTCAGCGGCAGACGCTCCCACACATCCGCGACCACAGCACCGACGCGCTCGTGCGACTTGGCCAGGTGCTTGGCCGCATGCGTAGAGATATCCAGGCCCACGCCACGAGCGCCCTCAATCGAATCGAGAGTGTGGGCAAGGTAGTAACCCGTGCCCGCGCCCACCTCAAGGAGCGCGGGGGCGGTGTCCACATCCAGGCCAGCCGCGTGCTCAGCCGCATCCTGGGTTTCCAAAGAGTCCTGGACCGCGCCGGTCACTGCCTCCACGAAGGGCGCGAAGTGCCCCATGGCCAGGTAGGTCTCGCGGGCGGTAACCATCGCGGCATCGTCGCCCTGATGTTTCAGGCCCGCGCCGGCTGCCAGCGTGACGTAGCCCTGCTTGGCCACGTCATAAGAATGGCCGGTCTCCGACACGAGGCGAGAAAAATCATCCGCGCCCTGCAGGGCGCTGCCATCGGCGGGATCGGCCAGAATATCGACGATATGTGAAAGCATGCTCCTAGACTAGCTAGAAACTGCTACGAGGAGTGAACCCAGCTCCGCTGCTTCTTCTTTACTGAGCTCAATGACAATGCGCCCACCCCCGTCAGAAGGAATGCGCATCACGATCTTGCGGGACTCCTCTACCGCTTCCATCTCTCCACCAGTGGTACGGGGCTTCATCGCTGCCATATTGAGTCTCCTTCGACTATTTTTAGAACGTCCTTCTAGTCTAGCTCTTTTTCGGCCGACAGCGGCAGGCTCGTTGCCTCACCCGCGGCGGAAGGTTCCGCAGAATCATCTGCAGAACCGTCAGAAGCCACCGACTCAGCGCCCAGGCGACGCTCCACGGCGGCCAGCAGGGCGTCCACTTGGTCCTGGCGGTAGCCGCGTGTCACGACGTCGAAACGCAGGTCGTCGAAGCGCCCCTCCTCAAGGGCGCGGAGATTCTCCTCGTTGGTATCCACGGCCGTATCGGGAGCCTCCATCACGGTCCCCCGACCCACGATGGTTCCCCACGCCCATGTGCCAATGATGACGAGGGCAATAAGGACAACGATAAGAAGAATCCAGGACATCATGCGCTAAATCTTACCCAGCAGCGGCGGACGTTGGGCAACGGGGCCAACCACGCCCGCGCGGGAGAGGATGGTGCGCGCGACAACATCGGCCATCGGGGCTAGCTCCTCGAGCGGGCGGTTGCGGTGGGCGCGGGTGCCCAGGTCCACCTCGGCGATGGCGTGGGGGCCATAGCGCTTGGCGACGTCTATCAGCAACCCCGCCTCCACCCCGTAGCCCGCCACAAAAGGCAGGCCCAGGGCTGTCTCGCGGCGAATCGCGTACTCCCCGCCCAGAGGTTGATCGATGTGCGCGAGCTCGGGGAAGAACATGCGCAGCAGCGGCTTGGCGCTCAGCTCCGTAACTCGCCCGCCACCGGTGGGCTGGCCGTTCAGGCTGCGCGCATAGCGCGCCTTGACCAGCTGCACGTGGGGATCCACGAAAGGCTCGGTCAGCGCGGTAACCATGCCGGGCGCAGCAGATTCCAAATCCGCGTCGATGAACACGACCACCTCACCACGGGCCGCGGCCACCCCGCGCCACAGGGACTCGCCCTTTCCCGGACGCGGTTCCTCGTCCAGCACCTCGCGCCAGTTGCACACCCGCGCCCCGGCCGCGGCGGCCCGGGCGGCGGTCTCGTCGGTGGAATCGGCGTCGATGACGATGACCTCTAAAGGCTCATCCGCCAGACAGGCGCGCACGACGTGCGCGACGGTGCGCTCCTCATTCAGCGCAGGGATGACCACAGAAATGCTCGGAAACATGCCTTAGGCCAGCCCCCGCGTCGTCGCGAGCGGCGCCATGTGCCCCTGAATGGCAGCGGTCATGCGGATGACATCGAGCGTCGGGCCCACCTCATGCACCCGAAACGCCGCCACGCCGCGCGCTGCCGACCAAGCCGTCGCTGCCAGGGTGCCCGCGACGCGCTGGTCGACGGCTCGGTCGAGGGTCTCGCCCACAAAGTCCTTATTCGACAAGGCCATGAGCACCGGCCAGCCCGTTGCCACAATCTCATCGATGCGCCGCAACAGTTCCAGACCGTGGAAGGTGTTTTTGCCAAAGTCGTGCGTGGGGTCGATGAACGTCAGCTCCTCCGGGCAGCCGAGGTCGGCGGCGCGCTCCGCCAGTCGCGCAGTCTCGGCGATGACGTCGGCGACCACGTCGTCGAAATGCACACGATGCGGGCGGGTGCGCGGGGTCACGCCGCCGGTGTGCGAGCACACGTAACCCACCTTGTGGTGGCCAGCCACCTCGATGAGCTCTGGATCCCAGCCGGCCCACGTGTCGTTGACCAGCCCGGCGCCCGCGGCGATAGCTTCCTCTGCGACCTCGGCGCGCCACGTGTCCACGGAGATCAGCGCCTCCGGGCGGCGACGGTGCAGCTCCGCGATAGTCGGCACGACGCGCTCGATTTCCTCGGCCGCGTCGACGTGCTCACCCGGGCCGGCCTTGACGCCGCCGATGTCGATGATGGAGGCGCCGTCGTCAAGCGCCTGCTCAGCACGCTGGATTGCGGGGTCGAGCTCGAAGGTGGCGCCCTTGTCGTAGAAGGAGTCCGGCGTGCGGTTCACAATCGCCATGACCCGCGCGAGGTTGGGGGCAGAGGTCACTTGTCTTCTTGCTCCCGCAGGCGCTTGTCCGACATGACCTTGTGCGCGGCCAGGATGTGGGCGACGGCTTCGTCGATATCGTCGGTGACGAGGAAGAGATCGAGGTCCTCGGGGTTGATGAACCCACCCTCGGCCAGGGTCTTCTTCATCCACTCCACCAGGCCGGCCCAGTAGTCGGTGCCCATGAGCACGATGGGATAGTTGGTCACCTTGCCGGTTTGGACCATGCACATGACCTCGAAGAACTCATCCATGGTGCCCATGCCGCCGGGCAGGCAGATGAAGGCCTGGGAGTACTTGAGGAACATGGTCTTGCGGGCGAAGAAGTAGCGGAAGTTCAAGCCCAGATCCACGTAGGGGTTCAGGCCCTGCTCGTGCGGCAGCTCAATGCCGAGGCCCACAGACAGCCCGCCGGCCTCGTGCGCGCCGCGGTTGGCAGCCTCCATGATGCCGGGGCCGCCGCCGGTGATGACGGCATATTTGGCTTCTACGAGGCGGCGGCCCAAGGCCACGCCCAGCTGGTAATTCGGGTCATCCTCCGGGGTGCGGGCAGAGCCGAAGACGGTGACGGCCTTGGGCAGCTTGGCCAGGGCGTCGAAGCCGTCCACGAACTCGCCCTGGATGCGCAGGACGCGCCAGGGATCGGCGTGCTGCCACTCGTGATCCGCACCAGACTGCAGCAGGCGCTGATCAAAGGTGGAGGACTGCTCTCCGGCGGTGCGCACTAGGAGAGGTCCGCGCAGGGTGCGCAGTTGCTCAGGAGTCATGGTGGTGTTATCCCTTCAGGTAATTCAAGAGTGCGGTCGAGACTTCGGTGATCTGGGTGATGGGCACCTGCTCGTCCTTCTTGTGAGCAAATCCCGGATCGCCGGGGCCGAAGTTAACGGCTGGGGTACCCATCTCGGAGAAACGGGCCACGTCGGTCCACCCGTACTTGGCGCGGACGTTGCCGCCGACGGCGTCGACAAGCGCGCGCGCCGCCGGCTGCCCCAAACCGGGCAGGGCGGCCTCAGCGATGTCATCGACCTCCACGGTGATGTTTTCGTGTTCGCCGAGGACCTCCAGCAGATGCGCCAGCGCCTCTTCGGAATTGCGGTCGGGAGCGAAGCGGAAGTTGACGAACATCCAGGCCTCATCCGGAATGGTATTGGTGGCCACGCCGGATTCGAGGTGAACGATGTTGAGGCCTTCCTTGTAGGTGCAGCCGTCAATCTCGACGTCGCGCGGCTGGTAGTTGGCCACGTTGAGCATCACCGGCGCCAAGGTGTGCGCCGCGTTGGAGCCCAGCCAGGCGCGGGCCGAGTGCGCGCGAGTGCCGTGGGCGGTAACGCGCACGCGGATGGTGCCTTGGCAGCCGGCCTCGATCATGGCGCCGGAGGGCTCGCCCAGCAGCGCTAGGTCCCCCTGCAGCCACTCCGGGTGATCTTTCTGCAGGTGGCCCAGGCCGTTGAATTCGGTGGCGACCTCCTCGCCCTCATAGGCGATGACCGTGAGGTCGTGCTTGAGCTCATCGGAGTTGTACAGCTGCGCAAAGGCGTTAAGGTAGACCGCCATGCCGGACTTCATGTCCACGGTGCCGCAGCCATACATGGTGGCGCCGTCCTCCGACATGGTGTGGGGGACGTTATCGGCCAAGGGCACGGTATCGATGTGGCCGGCGAGGACCACGCGGCTTTCGAAGCCCCGATTCGTCCGGGCGCAGACGGTGTTGCCGTAGCGTTCCACCTCTACTGTGTTCTGGTCCAGACCGCGCAGGGCTTCCTCGACGGCATCAGCGATCGCTTGCTCGTGGTGCGAAGGGCTAGGGATATCCACCAGCGCCTTGGTCAGCTCGATGGGATCGGAGAAGAGATTTAAAGTCACAACCCGCCATGCTAGCGCCCCCGGTTGCTTAGTGCATTGCGTAAAGTACTTCCCGTTGCAAACAATCAACAGCGTTGAAGGTGATTTCCCTATGGCTGCGGCCACTCAACTCAAAACCCGCCACCTCACCATGATGGGCCTCGGCTCTGCGGTGGGCGCGGGCCTCTTCCTGGGCGTCGGCCTGGGCATCCAGGTTTCCGGTACCTCCGTTCTCATCTCCTATGCGGTGGCCGGTGTGCTCATCGCCTTGGTGATGTGGATGCTCGGCGAGATGGCCGCCGCGCGGCCTTCGTTGGGTGCTTTCTCCACTTATGCGGGACAGGCTTTCGGGCCGTGGGCGCGGTTCACGCTGGGCTGGATCTACTGGTTCATGCTGGTCATGGTGATGGGCGCGGAGATTACTGGGGCTGCGGCCATCATCTCCAACTGGTTCGGGGTCGACCCCTGGATTCCGGCGTTGGTGGCCGTGGTCTTTTTCGCCATCGTCAACTTTGCCGCTGTGGGCGGTTTCGGCGAATTCGAATTCTGGTTCGCCATCATCAAGGTAGCCACGATCGTCGTCTTCCTCGGCGTCGGTGTGCTCATGGCGCTGGGCATCCTGCCCGGCATGGACCTCTCGGTGGCGGGACACAACTTTACGGAGAATTTCCTGCCCAACGGCGGCCCTGGCTTTGCTGCCGGTTTGCTCGCCGTGGCTTTCGCTTTCGGCGGCATCGAACTGGTCACCATCGCCGCGGCGGAATCCGAGGACCCGGCCCACAACGTCGCTACTGCCGTGCGCGCCATCATCGTGCGCATCATGGTCTTCTACATCGGCTCCATCCTGGTTATCACCATGGCCTTGCCGTTCAGCTCCATCCAGGACGCCGACGTTGCCGCGGACTCGCCCTTCACGCTGGTCCTCGCCGCCGCGAAAATCCCCTTCGCGGCCGGATTCATGGAGGCGATCATTGCCCTGGCGCTGCTGTCCGCCTTCAACGCGCAGATCTACGCCACCTCCCGCTTGGTCTACGACATGGCCAAGGACCACAGCGCGCACCACGTCTTCCTTCGGACGAACACCTCCGGTTCGCCCATTTTTGCGGTGGTGCTCTCCATCATCTTCGCCTTCGCGTCGGTGGTTCTGCAGTACTGGAACCCGCCGGGGCTTCTGGCCTTCCTCTTCAACGCGGTGGGCGGATGCCTGCTGGTCATCTGGTGTTTCATCGTGGCCTCCTACATCAAACTGCACCCTCAGATGAAGGCCAACGGCGAGCTCACGACGCTGCGCGTGCCGGGCTTCCCCTGGCTGCCGTGGCTGACTGCCCTAGCACTGGTGGGTCTTACGATTCTCATGCTTTTCGACGCCTCCGCCCGCAACCAAGTCCTCGCCGTCCTCATCCTGACCGTGGCCCTGGTTGTGATCTTCCACCTACTCCCGGGTAACAAAAGGCGCGGAGCGGACGCGTAGCTGCTAGGGTGTGAGCCTATGACTTCAGCATCCGCACGCGGCCTGGCAACCATTACCCATGACGGCACCGTCCTGGACGTCTGGTTCCCCGCAGTTCACACCGATATCTCTGTAGAAGCCAGCGGCACCGAGCGCCTGGAGGAGGTTCCGCAGCAGTTCGCTGACCTGGTGGGCCCCGACGAGGAGCGCGGCGTTGCCCGCATCGCGGTGGAGACCTCCATCAAGGATCTGGACGAGGCTCCCGCCGACACCTACGACGCTTACCTGCGCCTGCACCTGCTCTCCCACCGCGCAGTCAAGCCTCACGGCCTGAACGTAGACGGGATCTTCGGCAAGCTGGCCAACGTGGTGTGGACTAACTACGGCCCCTGCGCGGTTGCCGATTTCCAAATGGTCCGCGGCCGCCTCGCCTCCCGCGGCCCGGTCGTGGTCTACTCCGTCGATAAGTTCCCGCGCATGGTGGACTACGTTGTCCCGTCCGGCGTGCGCATCGGTGACGCCGACCGCGTTCGCCTGGGCGCCCACCTCGCTGAGGGCACGACCGTGATGCACGAGGGCTTCGTTAACTTCAACGCCGGCACCCTGGGCGCCTCCATGGTCGAGGGCCGTATTTCCGCGGGTGTTGTCGTGGGCGATGGCTCCGATATCGGCGGCGGCGCCTCCATCATGGGCACCCTCTCCGGCGGCGGCAAGGAGGTCATCTCCATCGGTGAGCGCTGCCTGCTCGGCGCGAACTCCGGCGTGGGCATTTCGCTTGGCGACGACTCCGTCGTCGAAGCCGGCCTCTACGTCACCGCCGGCACCAAGATTGCCGTCTTTGGCAAGATCGCGGAGGCCCTGGGCCTGTCTGAGGGCGACACCATCAAGGGCTCCAAGCTCTCTGGTGTTTCCGGCGTGCTGCTGCGCCGCAACTCCGTGACCGGCGCCGTCGAGGCCGTGGAGTGGAAGTCTGAGGCCGTGGCCCTCAACGAGGACCTGCACAAGAACTAAACGCTGTTGCTTGAGGCCCCCGTTCTTGCGGGGGCTTTTCTTGATCCCGGGCCCTTTATGCCCACTTACCGCGAGCGGCTGCCTAGAATGCTAAAGATGACTGCTCAAAACGATTCCTCTCCTCGCTCACTCGGCAGCGGCTTGAAGGTCCGCCACCTGACCATGATGGGGCTGGGTTCCACCATTGGCGCTGGCCTTTTCTTAGGCACCGGCGTTGGCATTTCTGCTGCCGGCCCCGCGGTCCTCTTGGCTTACCTCATCGCTGGATTCCTTGCCATCCTGGTCATGCAGATGCTCGGTGAGATGGGCACGGTTATCCCTGCTTCAGGCTCTTTTTCCGAATACGCGGAGCACGGTATCGGCCGCTGGGCAGGATTTACACAGGGCTGGATTTATTGGCTCGCCACCGTCGCGGTTCTGGGCGCGGAAATCACCGGCGCGGCCGGATTCATCGGCGCGTGGTTTAACTGCCCGCCCTGGATCCCCGCAGCCATCTGCGTGGCTCTCTTCGGCACCATCAACCTGCTGCGAGTGCGCTTGTTTGGTGAGTTTGAGTACTGGTTCGCCTTCATCAAGGTCGCCGTCATTATTGCTTTCCTCGTTATCGGCGCGCTGCTCATCTTCGGCCTTCTCCCCGGCCACACCTTCATCGGCACGTCTGTCTTCCTCGAAGACGGCTTCATGCCCAACGGCCTCGGAGGCGTCGCCGCCGGCTTGCTTGCCGTGGCCTTCGCCTTCGGCGGCATCGAGGTCGTCGCCATCGCCGCGGCGGAATCCGAGGACCCCGAGAAGTCCCTCGTCAACGCAGTGCGCACCACCATTACGCGCATTTCGGTGTTCTACCTGGGTTCTGTCCTCGTCATCACCTTCCTCCTGCCCTATTCCTCGCTCGGCTCCGCGAAGTCTGCTGCCGAGTCGCCCTTCACCATGGTCTTGGACCGCGCGGGAATTCCAGGTGCTGCTGCCATCATGGAAGTGGTCATCGTTCTCGCACTGCTCTCTGCTTTTAACGCGCAGATCTACGCTTCCTCCCGCATGATGCACTCGCTGGCTAGCCGCGGTGAAGCCCCCAAGCTCTTCGCCGACACCGACCATCGCGGCGTCCCGACGGCGGCCATCGCGCTGTCTGTCATTCTTTCCGCGGTGATGGTTGTTCTCAACTATGCAGATAACGGGTGGCTGCTGTCCTTCATGCTCAACGCCGCTGGCGCCTCGCTGCTCATCGTGTGGGTCTTCATCGCGGTGAGCCAGTTGCGACTGCGCCCACAGCTCGAGGCCATCCACCCGCTGCCGGTGCGCATGTGGACCTACCCCTACCTCACGTGGTTAGCCCTGGCGCTCTTTGCAGCCATTGCGGTGCTCATGCTTACCGACGCCTCCGCCCGCATCCAACTCTTCTCCGCCGCCGCCATGTTCGCTGTGCTAGCCATCGCCGGCGTCATCAACGCGAAGGCCCGCGGCATCGCCCCGACCTCGCGCCTGCCCCTACCGACAGCTGACGAGCTCGAGGCCCGCTAGCCGCCCCTCGCCATCTCGCCGCCCAACCCCCTCGTTTCCATCGCCGCCCCACCTTTCGCGCTCACCGGCCGACCAGCGTTGTACCGTTTGTCCGCTCTTGGTGGCCGCCAAGGGTCAGGCGCAGGAGCTTACCCACTCAATCACTCCCTTCGCGCTCACCATCGATGAGCTGAAGAGCACCAGGCACGTGCTCCGTGAGCGCAAAGGGGAAGGCGGAACCAAACGGGCCGCTTTCCCGCCACGCCTATCACTGACCACCCTTCGCGCTCACCGGCGACCGGGGTGTCGCCTTTTCAAGGCTGCCCGTGGGCGCGAAGGGAGTTTCGGGGCGGGCAAGAGGTGCAAAAATTGCGGACGCGACAGCTTTTTAGCGCAAAATCGACGCCGCAGGGCCAAGTTATCCACAGGCGGGGAATTGACCATCGACGCGTCGTGAAGCACTGCATACCTTGAGCTTCATGAAGGCATGGACGACCGCAGAGCTTCGCGAGCAAGGCTTGAGCAAGGAGGCAATCAGGCGGAAGCTTCGCGCGGGGACGCTCTTTCGCGTGCACCGCGGGATTTATAGCGACGAGTGGTCGCCGCTTGCCGTGGCGCGGGCTCTGGCACACGGGCTCAGTCGAATACATTTCACGGGCAAGACCGCGCAGGAGATTCACCTGGGGAGGAAGCTGACGTTTCCGCTGGAAGCCGAGGGCCCGCGCACGCTTAAGGGCAAAAATTTTCGCGTGACGCATTCACGCCTGTCGGCTACTGCCAAGGTGAACGGCCTGCCTGTTGTTCAGGTGCTGTGGGCAGCCCGTCGTATAGCCGCGGCGTGCGGGCAGCTGCTGGAAGAGTACTACCGCGGCAAAACAGGGCCCGCCCGCCTCGAAGATGACCGGCGAAGGATGCGTCGGGTTCCCCGGCGTTTGAAAGAGACTATCCGCCGCACACCGATTGGGGCCGATAGCGTACCGGAGCGCCAGCTCAGCCGAAGGCTTAGCGCGGACGGGATCTTTCCTGAGCACAACGCGCTCATTGCGGGGTACCGCTTTGACCTGAAGATTGGCAAGCTCATCATCGAGGTCGACGGCTGGGAGTACCACAAAAATGATCGGGCGTTTCAAGCGGACCGCTCGAAGCAGAACGCGGCCGTAGCCCATGGGTATACGGTTTTGCGCTTTACTGCCGACGATATCCGCTACCACCTCAACGACGCCTTCTTGCTTATCAAAGCGACTCTTGAGCTGCTCAAAGGGCGAAATCCCAAGCTCCCTTCTGCGGCGACCCAGCCTTATTGGACTTGGCACTTATGCATGCAAACATTGCCATCGTGACAAGTTTTCTTTACACTTAGTCATGTAAGAGTTACACACCGTAAAGGAGGCCAGATGGCCGAGCATCAGAACATGGTTCGCAAATGGCGACGCTGGCTCGAGATGTCTCAAGCCGACCTTGCTGAACGGGCCGGCGTTTCCCGCCAGACAATCGCCAATATCGAACGCGGCAACTACTCCCCCTCCGTCTACCTAGCGCTAGACATCTGCCGCGAACTAGGAAAAACCATCGAAGAAGTCTTTGGAGATGAACAACATGATTAACGCCCTGGCCAACTACACGCTCCGCGAGATCGACCGCGCCTCTCGCGACGAATTCGAGCGCGAGACTTTCTACAAGGCCAACACCATCAGCGCTACCCCGACCCGCTTCCTCGAGCTCGTCGCCGCAGCCATCCTCGCCTGGGTCCTTCCTGGTCAGATGAGCATGCTGTGCTTCCTCGCCATCGCACCGTCTATCATCGGCAATCTCTTCGGCACGGCGTGGCTGCGCAAGCGCGTCGCCACCCCGCCTGTTGGCCGCATTTGGCCTGCGATGACCGTCTACCTCATCCCGCTCATTGTGATGTTCGTTGGAATTGCCCACAACGCTTACGCACCGGACTCCACCTCCTACTTGCTTGGCGCTGGGGCTGGCGTGACCGCCGCCATCATCTTCACGCCATTCCTTCGCCGCCGCCAGCATCAACGCGACCAGGCCCGCCTCGACTCCGAGCTCGACGACTAGACCGCACTGCCCGGCCAATCCCCATCCATCCCGCCCTTCGCGCTCACCGCGGACGGCGGGTTCCTCTATTTTGCAGGCGCCGGTGAGCGCCAAGGGTAGTTCAAGCCGATACTGCCGGCCCCCGCAAAGAATGCAGCCTTGCCCTGCCCCGCTAAACCGCTGCCGCCGCCCCTTCCCGCTCACTGTAAACGGGAACTAGCGAATCTATTAGATGCCGGTGAGCGCAAAGGGCGGGTTTCCGATTTTCGTCCCTAAGCGCTCACCAGCACGATGGAGCGCTTCCACGCCGTGTCTCCAGTGAGCGCGAAGGAAGCGGTGCGTGCCGACGCCTCCCTTCCCGCTCACCGCCGCGACACAAAGGCCCCGCAGCCTTACGCTGGTGAGCGCGAAGGGTGCGGGGCGAGGCGGGGCAAAGGGCTGGTATTAAGCCGGTTCGGTCTCGTGAACCAAGATCGGCGTCTTTGGCTTCGAGCGGAACGTCCACAGCTTATTGAAGATGAAGTTAATCGGCATCGCCACCACGATGGAAATGGCGTTGGCCCAGTAATACATCGTGCGGAAACCGGTGGAGTCATCGAAGATATGGGGAGGCAGCTGCAGCGGCGAGGTCGGATTCATCAGCAGGTACTGCACCGCGAGGGTCACCAAGTATGCACCGATGCCCGTAATGAGGAATGGGAAAAAGCCGCGTAGCCAGGACACTTTGTTGACGGACTTGAACGTCCACATGCGGTTGAGCTGGTAGTTCCAGGTGTTAGCCACAAGGAAGGCAATGGTGGAAAAGAGCATGAACCAACGCACGTGGAACTGCGTGCCGAACAGGTTGAACATCGCGTCATGCGGCGTGGCACCAAACCACGCCAAACCGCACTTTGCAGCCACAATCGAGGTCGCAATGTTGACCAACGTGCCCGAACCGCCGACCAGACCGAACTTAATGAACTGGCCAAGATTCGAGGCAAAGCGAGCAAAGCTCAGATCCGCCATGGACACGCCCTTCGTACAAAATGCTCAATTATGATGAATAAAACTTCGTACGAGTCTAGTCCCTCGCGAAGCGCAAACTAAAACGCGCGCCGCAAGAGCGCCGAATCTCACAGCTGAAACTCACGCTTCTCACCAGAAAGCGGATCCTTAAAGCTCAAAGCGACGTGAGTAAGCCGCAGGGGCGTGGAAAAATCGTAGAGGGACAACCCGCGATCCACCGGATAGGTATCATCCCCCACAATCGGATGGCCCAGGTGGTTGAGCACCACGCGAATCTGGTGGGTATGGCCGGTCAGCGGCCAGACATCGGCCATCGCTCCCCGAGCGCGCACCCGAGTCACCGTAGGCGTGCCGATAGGATCCACGCGGACCTGGCGCTCACCCCGCACCCGCCGCATGCCCAGCCGCACCGTACCGTCGAAGGAGAAGGGCGCGGCCACCCGAGCACGGTAGCGCTTCACCACCGCGCGCTCCTGAAAAAGCTGCTGGTACGCAGCGCGCGTGCGCGGATTACGCGAGCACAGCACCAACCCCGACGTCAACCGGTCCAGCCGGTGCAGCGGCACAATAGAGTCCTCCCCGTAGTCCACGCGCAGGCGGGTTTGGAGGGTCTCGCGCACGATGCGCCCGTTCGACGTCGTGGGCAGAAAGTGCGGCTTGTCCGCGACTATCAGGTCCCCGTCTTCAAACACCACGCGGTAATCAAACGGAATAGGCTCTTCGGAAGGCACCGAAGGGTGATACCAGGCCAGCGTTGGGCCGGGAAGCACAGTGCCGGACTCTAAGCGAGTACCGGGCGAAAACGCGGAATCGCCCGCCTCACCTGCCCAATAGGTAGGAGTGGCGGGCACGATGCCCGCGAGCATCACCTTACGCGGGCTAATCCCCTCCCGTGCCGGCGGGCGAAAGGCCATCTACTCAGCCAAGCGCGCGACGGCCGCTGCAATGCGCTCATCGGTGCCGTTCAGACCGATGCGCACGAACTGCTCGCCCGCTGGGCCGTAGAAATCACCGGGGGCAACGAGGATGCCACGCTCGGCCAGCCAGTCGACGGTCTCGCGGCAGTTCTCACCGCGGGTTGCCCACAAGTAGAGCCCGGCCTCGGAGTGCTCGATCCGAAAGCCCGCGCCGGTCAGCGCCCGCATGAGATCCACACGGCGCGCGGCGTAGCGTTGGCGCTGGAGGGCTTCGGAGGGGTCGTCGTCAAGCGCGGCGACCATGGCCGCCTGGATGGGGCCTGGAACGATGAGCCCTGCGTGCTTGCGCAGCTCCAGCAGCTCCGCGATGAGCTGGGCATCGCCCGCGAAGAAACCGGCACGGTAAGAAGCCATGTTCGCGCTCTTCGACAGCGAATGCATGGCGATGAGACCGGTGTTGTCGCCATCGGTCACGCGCGGATCCAGGATGGACACCGGCGGGTTCTCATCATCCCAGCCCAGGCCCATGTAGCACTCGTCCGAGGCCACGATGGCATTGTTCGCGCGCGCCCAGGCAACGATCTCACGCAGCTTCTCGACGCCCAACACCCGGCCCGTCGGATTCGACGGCGAGTTGATGAACACCAGTGACGCATCCTGGAAATCCTCATCGGCGCGCAAAGGCTTGGCACCGGCCAGAAGCGCACCGACTTCATAGGTGGGATAAGCCACCGTCGGGAAAGCCACGGTCTCGCCGCACATGCCCAACAAGGTAGGCAGCCAGGCGATAGCCTCCTTGGTGCCGATGACCGGCAGCACCGCGTCCACGTTCATGTTGTAGCGGCGCTGCAGCGCCTTCGCAATGGCCTCGCGCAGCTCCGGGGTGCCCTGTGTCTGCGGGTAGCCGGGGGCCTCGGCCGCTGCGGACAGCGCTAACTGCACGCCTGGGGCCACCGGATCGACGGGATTGCCCACCGATAGGTCAACGATCCCGTCCGGGTGCGCCTGTGCTTTCTTCTTGGCGTCAGCAAGCGAGTTCCACGGAAAATCCGGGAGCGTGTCTCCCAGCGGCGTGCGGCTCATCTATTACTCCTGGTTCTGAGGCGGGAGTGCAGCGATCATCGGGACATCAAAGTCCTGCGGGCCGAGCGCAGCTGCGCCGCCCGGGGAGCCGAGATCATCAAAGAAGGCGGCGTTAGCATCGTTGTAGTCCAGCCACTCATCCGGGACATCATCCTCGTAGAAGATGGCCTCCACCGGGCAAGCCGGCTCACAGGCGCCGCAGTCCACGCACTCGTCCGGGTGGATGTAGAGCATGCGCTTGCCCTCGTAGATGCAGTCGACCGGGCACTCTTCAACGCAGCCGCGGTCCATCACGTCGACGCAAGGCTGCGCGATGGTGTAAGTCATAAGGTGTTTAAACTCCTGTGTGTCACGGGTTTTCTACGACTAACAGTATGCTACTCCGAGGCGAAAAATGGCCAAACGCTACCCGCGATTCCCGCGGCGAACAGCAGCAGGCTGAGAATATTATTGGCCAGCAAGCTACCGTCCCCGATAGCGGCACCCAGCATGAACGCGAGGAAACCCGCCACCCAAGCTAAACCGGGCAAGCCCGCGATGTAGGGATTCTCACTCCACAGCCGCGCTGTGCGGGTCAGCACCCCGTTGAACCAGAAGGCGATGAGGATGGTGATCGGAAAGGCCACGCTGGCCCCGTCGAACCATGGCACGCGGGCGGTGAGATAGACCACCTCTAAGGTCAGCGAGCAGAGTGCGCCTAAGACGAGCCACACTAGGCCCCCTACTTGCTCGCCGCGGGAGAAGTCGGTGCGGATTGCGCGCTCGCTCATTTCTCCCCCAGCAATGAATCCTGCAGCTCACCTTGGCCCAGCTGGTAGAACTCGTGGCGCAGCAGCGGCATGGTGAGCAGGTTGGACAAGGCATAGGCAGCGGGAACCTCCGCGGGATCCTTCAAGCCCGCCTGGGCGGCGTGAGGGTTGACGGTAGTGAGGGAGCCGTCGGCAAGCCAGATCTGCGTGGCGTGGGCCAGCATCGCTGCGCGCTTGGCGCTGAGAGCCGCGTCAGTGAGCTCGTAGGCCACATCGCAGCCAGCATTGGTGAAGTTATCCAGGTACTCCTTATCGGGCAGGCTCCAGCCCTCCGGAGGGGTAACAGCATCGAGGCCGCGGTAGTGCGCGGCGCGCTCAAAGACGGCCCACCAGATGCGCTGCTCAGGCGTGGCAGCCGCGTGCACGGCCTTGTGCACTGCGATGTGGTCGGGGTGCCCGTAGCCGCCGTCCGGCCCATAAGTCAGCACCGCGTGTGGTCGCAGCACAGCAAGGTGGCCGCGTAACAACTCTGTGGCCTCGTCCACGCGGTTCACCAGGGCCCGCGGATTCTCGTGAGCGGGCGAGCCTTCCATCCCGGAATCACGGAAGTGCCCGAACCCGCCCAGCTGGATGCCCTCGACTCCTAAAGCGTCGAGCGCGTGCTTGAGCTCCCAAGCACGGAAGCCTCCCAGCTGACCGGTTTCCGCGAGGCCTTGATAAGGCTCGCCGATGATCTCGCCTTCCTCCCCCAGCGTCGCGGTAATCACGGTGACCTGCGCGCCGCGTGCGGACAAATCCGCCAGCGTGCCGCCGGTAAAGAGCACCTCATCATCCGGGTGAGCGTGAACAGCCACGACGCGGTAGCCCGCGAGATCCTTAATCATCGTCTTTCCTCCACTGCGGTGCGCTAATCAGACCGGAATCCCAGTCCTTAATGCTTTGTCCGGGGCCAACAATACCCTTGCCCAAAGCGTGGACTCGCACCTCATTGAGCAGCGGGACGAAGAGTACTTCTTCCTTATTGAGCTGCTCCACCCGTTCTTCGGCGGCCTCGGAATCCAGCTCACCGGAGAGGATGCCAAGGGCGGTCTCCGCGGAGTTGTCTGGGCAGAAACCCGACAGCGTTGCCGCTGGGCGCGTCGGCGTAGCGCACACGAAGTAATTGGCCAAGCTCATCGCATCGCTACCGTTCTCATCCCACGCCACCACGGCATCCACCTTGCCCGCCGGAAGCAGGTCGGAGGTAATGGTGGTCAGGCGTTCGGTGACGACCTCCGCGTCGATGGCCTTGGCCTGCAATACGTCCACGATGGTGGTGGCTGCGGCCAAAGCAGTAGGGTTCTGGGGATCCACGCCGATGCGCACGGGTTTGCGTCCCGCACGCTCACGCAGCGGGGCAAGCTCCGCGTTGCTGTCAAAGGGGTTGTGCCCAGGCTCCAGCTCCGAGGCGCGGCCGGTGGCCAAGCGGGCTATCTGGTCGGTATCCAGAAGCGAGGCTAACGCACGGCGCTGGGGCTGCTCATTGAGAGCGCCCTCCGCGGCAGACATTTCCAAGCGGAGCTGGCGTTGCCGTGTCACCACACCGGTATTGACATTGCTGAGCAGGCTCAAGTTCTCCAGGGTGGTCTGTTGCGGGGTGAAATCAGCAAAACCGATCTGGCGCGAGCGCAGCATATTCACCGCCTGCGCGGTATCGCGAACAGCGCGCAGCTGGATGACGTCAATATTCGCGGGATCCTCTCCCCAGAAACGGTCGTTGCGGTTGAGAGTGATGATTCCTCGCCCGCGGTCCATGCTTTCCACGAGGTAGCGCCCAGCGGAGGCGGGGATCCCGTCGGCCAGCACTGAAGCGAAATCCCTGTCTTCTAGAAGGTGGGAGGGCATCAGATGGGCAAAGAGTTTGTGCCAGTCTTCGACGCGGTGGCTGAAGTCCACGGTCACCACCCGCCCGTTGCCGGAGGTCCGCAAGGCCGAGATAGCCCGATAGCCAGAAACATTCTTAGCCCCCGGGGTGCGAGTTATCTGGGACCACAAATAGTAAAAGTCGGAACCACTGATCGGCGTGCCATCAGACCATTGAGCTGGAGCGGCGATGGTATAGCGCACACGCATCGCAACGCCTTCGGGGGCTTCGATCTCCTCGGCAGATTCCAGGACATCCGTGTCCATCTCGGTGCCGTGGAACGCAGAGGGCAGAACCAGCTCCGCAATCTGATTAACCAGCTCGGAGTTATTTGCCACCAGGTGCGGATTGAGCCCGCCGCGCAGCGGGTCGACCCCGATGGACACGGTGCTGCGCTTCGGCAGAAGGTCCTCTTCGGGCGCTGCCTCAGGCGGCGGGGCCGTCGTGCTGGAATTCGTTGGAGTGGCGCTGCGATCATCCTCGTCCACCACCGGCGGCGGGCCAGGGTTAGCCTGGCAGGCCGTCAGCAGGGCGGCTGCGAGGATAACGCCGAGCCGAGGCAGGAAACGGTCCACTCCACACAACCTTTACATTCCGAAAACTTTCCCTACCACTGTAGTTGCCCGAGGCGACGCTGAGCGAACTACTTGTTGAGCTGCTTGGCGCGGGCGGCCGCGCGCTTGCGGTCGGTGGCGGACAGCTCGACCTTGCGCACGCGCAGAACGTTCGGGCCGACCTCGACGCACTCGTCGGTGCCACAGAACTCCAGCGCCTCTTCCAGGGACAGGGTCCGTGCCTTGGCGAGGGTGACGGTGGCATCCGCGGTGGCGGAACGCATGTTGGTCAGCTTCTTTTCCTTGGTGATGTTGATATCCATATCCTCATCACGGTTATTGGCGCCGACAACCATGCCCTCGTAGGCCTCCATGCCCGGCTCCACGAAGAAGTCACCGCGGTCCGCCAACTGCTGGAGGGCGTAGGCGGTGATCTGTCCGGAACGGTCGGCCACCAGGGATCCGGTCGGACGGGCCTTGATGTCGCCGGCCCAGACGTCGAGGCCATCGGAGATGGAGTTGGCGATGCCAGCACCGCGGGTCTCCGTCATGAACTGGGTGCGGAAACCGATGAGACCGCGGGCGGGAACGCGGAAGACCATGCGGACCCAGTCGCCCTCACGCACGTCCATGGACTGCATCTGCCCCTTGCGGGTGGCCAGCAGCTGGGTAATAGCGCCTTGGTGCTCGGAGGGGGAATCGATGGTGAGCATCTCGTACGGCTCCATCGTCTTTCCGTCGATGACCTGGGTGACTACCTGCGGCTTACCGACGGTCAACTCGAAGCCCTCGCGGCGCATGTTCTCGATGAGCACGGACAGTGCCATCTCGCCGCGGCCCTGGACTTCCCAAGCGTCGGGGCGCTCGGTCGGCAGCACCTTGATGGAGACGTTACCGATGAGCTCCTGGTCCAGGCGGGCCTTGACCAAGCGGGCGGTGAGCTTATCGCCGCCGCCCTGGCCTGCCATCGGGGAGGTGTTCACGCCAATGGTCATGGAGATGGCCGGCTCGTCGACCTTGATGCGCGGCAGCGGCTGCGGGTTCTCCACGTCCGCGATGGTGTCACCGATCATGATGTCGGAGATACCGGAGATGGCCACGATGTCACCGGCGATGGCCTCGGTATCCGGCTGGCGCTGGAAGCCGACGGTACGCAGGAGCTCCGCCACCTTGACGGTCTTGGTGTGCATCTCCCCTTCCTCGTCGTAGTGCATCCAGGCCACCTGCTGGCCCTTCTTGAGGGTGCCCGAGTAGATACGCAGCAGGGCGATACGACCAAGGAAGTCATCGGAGTCCAGGTTGGTCACGTGTGCCTGCAGAGGGGCGTCGACCTTGGCGGAGGGCTCGGGGAGGACGTCATAAATAACGTCGAAAAGCGCCTGCAGATCATCGGCGTTCGGAACGTTGCCATTGCCTGGGTTCTCAGTGGAAGCCTTGCCCTCGCGGCCGGAGGTGTAGAGGACCGGCAGGCCCAGCAGCTCCTCGGCGGCAGCGGCTGCCTCCTCGTCCTCGAGGCCGGCGGCGATTTCCAGCAGCAGGTCCTGGGCCTCGGTGACGACCTCGTCGATGCGGGCGTCGGGGCGGTCGGTCTTATTCACGCAAATGATGACCGGCAGCTTCGCCTCCAGCGCCTTGGTGAGCACGAAGCGGGTCTGCGGGAGGGGGCCTTCGGAGGCGTCGACAAGCAGCACAACGCCGTCCACCATGGAGATACCGCGCTCGACCTCGCCGCCGAAGTCAGCGTGACCTGGGGTATCGATGACGTTGATGATGAGATCCCCGCCGTCCTTGCCCAGGCCCTTGCGGTGGATGGCGGTGTTCTTCGCCAGAATGGTGATGCCGCGCTCGCGCTCCTGATCGTTGGAGTCCATGACGCGATCCGAGTGTTCGCCATGGTCGCCGAAAGCGCCGGACTGCTCCAGCATGCCGTTGACAAGGGTGGTTTTACCGTGGTCAACGTGCGCGACGATGGCTACGTTACGGAATTCAGTATTACTCACGTGTGGGGTGCTCCTTCAAAGCATGGTGCGTTAGCGATGTGAACGGCCCTTAAATATACTCTCTAGCCCTTTGATGTGCAGCATCGCGCGCATCATCCCGCAGAGCGCTGCGGGATGTAACAGATTGGTATCAAGCACCGACATACCGCACAGTAGGGCTCTAAAAAGAGTTGACTACGCCGAAAAAGTGAATATTGTGACAGCAGATACTATTGTGACTGATGTGATCACTGTGTAGTTTCTGTGACGTCACTTCCCCCACCCACACGCAAGGATTCTCCATGGCCTTTTCTGAACAGCACTCCACCGGTTCCGCCCGTCGCGGCGTAGCCGGAATCACTGCTGCCCTGATGATGGGCCTGCTCAGCATCACGCCCGCGCATGCCGGCGCCCCTGATCTCTCCTCGCTGGTGAACGTCTCCCAGAGCAGCAACCCGCTGGACAGCCTCGGCCGTCCCACCCCGGAAACGCAGGAGCGCGTTCGTGCTTTCGCCGCACAGCCATGGATCCCGCAGGAGGCCCGCAGCGCCATCCTCACCGCGCTCAACTTCACTGCTGGTGAAGGCGGCGAGGGCGGCGTTGCCATGCCGGAGGGAAATAACCCCGGCTTCCGCCAGTTCTACTGGCCCACGGTCTCCGCGCAGTGCATCGGCGGGCAGGGCGACTCGGTGGGTTCCGCCATCGCCGTGCCTGGCCCGACTGATATGCCGGCCCCAGGTGCAGGTGAAGGCGAAGCAGTCTTCCTCTTCACCGCGCTGGGTACCCCGACCGCCGCTGAAGAGCAGGGCGACATGCGCGTCCAGTGGTTCAACCTGGACACCTTCCAGTTTGGCACCACTCCCCTGTTCAACAACGGCATCAACACCGATGGACCAACCACTGTCTCGGGCCGCGCAACGACTGGCAAGGGCACCGTCGTGGCGGTCCTCTCCGGTGCGGTCAACACTGCAGAATCCTCGTGTTCCTTCCCACCTACCGCGGCTTACCTCGAGGTGAACTAATGAGCACTGACCTGCACCCAGTCAAGCAAGAAACCTTTAATACCACCGACAACATCAACGTCGACCCGAAAGGTTTCCAGCGCGAGGTAGACACCTACCGGGTCACTGACTTTGGCCTCTACATGGCCCGCGGCGCTAACCACCCGCGCTTCGGCTACCTCGAGTCTTGGCTGCTGCCGGAACTCGGTCTGCGCGCCAACATCTTCCACTTCCGCGAGGGCATGGATGTGCACCAAGACTTCTACATCGACATCGCCGACATCGACGTTGACGGGGACGTGTGGACCACCCGCGATCTCTACGTCGACTTGGTCTCCACCTCCGGCGAGCCGGTCGATGTACTCGATATCGACGAGCTGGCCGCCGCCACCTCCAAGGGCCTCATCAGTGCCGAGGAGGCCGAGCGCGCCATGGAGCGTACCCTGACCGCCGTTGAAGGCATCACGCGCTACGGCGATAACGCCATGAATTGGCTGCGCACGCTAGGCATGGACCTTACCTGGGCAGAAGATGTGGAGCTCGTTCCTGCCGAGTAACCTAGGGTGAGTACTTCTCCCCTACCTTAAAGGATGTGAGTCATGGCCGGTGGCCTCTTTGCCCTGCTTGACGACGTCGCCCTGATCGCCCGCTCCGCTGCCTCCAGCGTCGACGACGTGGCAGCGTTGGCCGGCAAAACCTCGGCGAAAGCAGCGGGAGTCGTCGTCGATGACGCCGCTGTCACGCCTCAATATGTCCAGGGCGTCAAGCCGCAGCGTGAGCTGCCCATGATTTGGCGCATCACCAAGGGCTCGCTCATCAACAAGCTGGTCATCATCCTTCCCATCGCGCTCATCCTGTCCTGGATCGCGCCGTGGGCGCTCACCCCTATCCTCATGTGCGGAGGTACGTACCTGTGCTTCGAGGGGGCGGAGAAGATCTTCCATGCTGTCCTTCACCGCGGTGAGAAGGACGAAAAGACCGTGGAAGAAAAGGGCCCCGATGCCGAGGACTCCCTGGTGAAATCCGCTATCACCACCGACCTCATCCTGTCGGCCGAAATCATGGTGATCTCCCTCAACGAGGTCATTGATCAGCCCTTCTGGCTGCGCCTCGGTGCCCTGGTCACCGTCGGCGTGCTTCTCACTTTGGGTGTCTATGGCGCCGTCGGGCTTCTAGTCAAGATGGATGACATCGGCGTCGCCCTGCTCAAGCGTCACGATGGTGACTCTGCCCTGGGTACCGCATTGGTCAAGGGAATGCCTATCGTGCTCAAGATCATCGGCATTATCGGCACCGCCGCCATGCTGTGGGTCGGCGGCCACATCGTGGTCAAGGGCCTGAGTGAATTCGGCGCCGAGCAGCCATATGGCTTTATCCACCACGTGACAGAGAGCATCAACAACGGCGCCCTCGCCTGGTTGGCGGACACCGGCTTGTCCATGCTGTGCGGCTTTATTCTGGGCGCCGTCATCGTCAGCATTGTCATGGCGGTCAAGGCCACCGCCGAGCGCGTGAAATAACCTCTAAATAAACAGCGCGAGTGAAACCGCCATCACCGCCATACCGGCTATCAGCCCGTAGATGGCGCAGTGGTGTTCGCCGGTCTCCTCTGCCGTGGGCAGAAGCTCATCCAAGGAGATGAACACCATGATGCCGGCGATGACGGCAAAGCTGATGCCGAACGTCATCGGGCCGATAAATGGCATCAGCAGCGCGAAGCCAATGAGAGCGCCGAGGGCTCGGCCAAGCCAGATAGCGTGGCCCACCAGAAGGCCCTCTTCCGCGAGCCCGTCGCGCTGCGCAGGGGCACTGCGACCGCAATGCCCTCGGGGATGTTGTGGATGGCGATAGCCACGGCGACGGGGATGGCGATCTCCGGGGCTTCGAGGCCTGAGAGAAACGTGGCAAAGCCTTCCGGGAAGTTGTGGATAGCCAGCGCGAAGGCGGTGAACATGCCGGTCTTCATCAGCCGTTTGCGCCGCGCGTCCTCCTCGGTGGTGGCCGGCTCGTGCGGGTTAATCTCCTCGGGCACAAGGCGGTCAATGATGGCAATGATCGCAATACCCGCGAAGAATGCCGCCATCATCGTCCAGGTGGCGCGCGCTTCGTCCCCGAGGGTGCTTTCTAGCTTCTTCAGGGCCTCCGGCAGGATTTCCATGAAGGAGACGTAGAGCATCACACCTGCGGACAGGCCCAGGGCAGCGGCCATGAACTTCGGGCCAGGTTCTCTCTTGCCTACGGCGAGGGCGCCTCCGATGGACGTCGACAAGCCCGACAGCAGCACAAGGCTGAAAGCGAACGCGATGGTGGCTAAGTCCATAGTGGGAAACTATAGCGTGTCTAACCCGGCCTCTGCGTAAGCTTGGAAGGAGTCCATCGTATCCCATCTGACTCTTGAGGTGACTGTCGCAACCATGGTGCTGTATCCGCTGGCTCCGTCTTATTTTGGTGTCGAGCACGTCGCGATTCTTGAGCACGTCAACTTTTCCACCGCACTGAGCATCCCGGGGTTGGCGCAGCAGCCTGCGCTCGTCGACGTGTCCTTGCTCCCCGAGCCCACAACGGGAGGCTGGCGTGTGCGCTCGGATTTTGGTTTTCTAGGCGCGCTCGATGGCGAGGAGTCCGCCGAGTATCCCGCTCTCAACCGTCTGCGCACGGCGGCGATGACTCCAGCAACACATGCCACCGTCGAGATCGTTGACGGCGAGATAGAAGTTGCCGTTGCTCTGGGCCTCGACCCGTGGATGATTCCCGCAAACAATCAACCGGCGGGCACCGCCCTGCTCAGCGGGGGCCACGGCGCCCTCGTTCGCGTCGTGGAGGGAGAGCTCACCGCGCATCAGCTGCGCGAGATGGGCACCAAGCAGTTCTTCGTGACGCTCGCGCTTCTCGACGACACCGTCCTCGCCACCCACGACAACCTCGTCCTCGGACCGTGCGCGGAGCTCTCCGATGCCCCGGCGCTGGCCGCCGCGTTCGCAGCTGCTTCCCAGTCCGGGGCTTCCCTCGCTGCCCGCGCTTATGCGGCTGGAGGGCGCATCGCCGTGGACCTTCCCCTCGACCCCGCAGACGCTGCTGAGCTCTTCGCACCCGCGGTCCCGCCGTTGCCGCTCGACCCGGAGAAGCCCGCCATCCCCCCGGCACTCGACCCTGATGCCGACTGGGAGTTCACCACGCCTGCGGATCCCCTCGCCTCACCGCTGCCCACCGGCTCACGTACCTTCACGTCCCCTAAAGACACCTTTTAACTGGCACCTTATGCACTTGCGCTAATTCATTGACCTGGGCTTTCTCCGAAACCCGCCCGCAAACGGTGCCTTTACTGTGGTTCCTTTCCCCCTGATTTTAAGCCGCACCGAGCGGCCGGATGCCATCGATTTCATCAGCGACGGCATCCTCAGCCACCTCCAATTCATAACGGCTTTGCAGGTTAAGCCAATACTGCGGTTCGATTCCGAAGTACTTTCCTAGCCGAAGAGCGGTATCTGCAGTGATTCCACGCTTGCCGTGGACAATCTCATTAATCCTCCGCGGCGGAACGCCAATTTCTACAGCCAGTTTGTGTTGTGCAATCCCAAAAGCCTCGATGAAATCTTCATTAAGCACTTCGCCGGGGTGAATCGGCGGATAAAGCTTGGTACTCATAACTGTCCTTAGTGATAGTCCTCGATAACAACGTCCGCTGGGCCGGCCTCGGTCCAGCGGAAGGTAATCCTCCACTGCTGATTGACCCGGATACTGAATGTTCCTTTCCGGTCACCTTTCAACGCTTCGAGGCGGTTACCCGGTGGAACTCGTAAGGAGTTCAGTGAAACAGCAGCATCGAGCTGATGGAGTTTTCTATTAGCAGTTTTGTGGATTCTCGGATCAATCCGCGGCGACGCTTCGCGTAATCAGACAAGCTCGGTATCACGGTTACCGAAAGACTGAATCATGGGTTCACCCTACAAAACATAACGGTGACCGTCAATGACGGTCACCGTTAAGCCATTGAAGACACTTGCACCCTTCCAGTTTTCTCAATGGCCCCCAAAGGCACCTTTTAACTGGAACCTTATGCGCCGTAACTAATGTTACGACCTGGGATTTCTTCGAATACCGCGCCCAAATGGTGCCTTTATTGTGGTTCCTTTGCCTCTTCACTGAATGCAAAGCGCTTTCCGTCCACCAAACGGGTCGCGCCGGTGGCATCGAGGTGCTCTAAGAGCGGAATAGCAACCCGGCGCGTCGTTCCCAGAGCCTGTCGCGCCTCCGAGAGGGTGAAGGGCTGTTCCAACTGCGCAACCACGCTGAGTGCCTCGCGCCGAGCGGAAGGCAAAAGCACAACGCCTTTGTCCAGCCGGAGCACGCGCCCGGCGCGCTCGGCCGCAGCGAGCTCCCTGGGGCCCAGTCCCAATTCCTTGAGGTCCGCAGCCTCCGGGGCGGCGAAAGGCTCAGCGCGCAGGCGTTGCTCAAGCTCAGCCACGGCCCTCTCCGCAGGTCCAAGGTCGACGGTCTGTCCGGGCACGCGCAGCACGCCATCGACCGATTCGAGCTTGGCGGCTGCTACCGCCAGTCCCAGCAGGGACGGCTCCGACACGTTCAGCGCGTCCATGGCCGCCGCTTTCGTCAGTCCCGGGGACAGCGGGTTCGCCGCAGCATGTGCTCCCACAGCCTCAACGAGGGCATTCTTCCATGCGGTTACCTGGCGGGCGGCAATCCACCACTGAGTGAGTTCGATGACTCCTGCCGGCTTTTCCTCTACCGAAAAGCCATCGCGCACGAGGTCTTCATATGCAGCGTAGCCGCAGCGCTTGAGCCACTCGGACGGGTTCGCCGGTTCTAAAACTTCTAGCTCAGCTGCGCGCTTCTTCGCATCACCACGTCTGCGCAGCTCAGCCGGGTGCATGTCCACGACTTCGAAGCCCGCCGCCACGTGCCGCCCGCCGGGGCTGCGCACCACGAATCTATCGAGCAGCGTGAGAGGTAGCGGGCTTTCCAGTGTCAACCGCGCGAATTCACCGCCTAAAGGCCGCAGACGGGCACCGACCCCCGCCGTGCCAATGTGCACCACGAGGTTCTGGGGAAGCTCGGTCATCGCGGTCCCAAAAGTGCGGCGAATATCCACGGTATCAAGCACCCGCCACCGCTCGGGGCTCAACAGTGCATCCCCGCGATGAACCTGGTCGGCGGCCACCCCACGGAGGTTGAGCGCTACACGCGTAACCGGACCAGCGCTGTCCACCGACGTGTTTTCACTGTGCACTCCGCGCACCGTCACGAGTTGCCCGCCAAGCTCCATCTCATCCCCCACCGAGACAGTCCCCGCCGCCAGCGTTCCCGTCACCACGGTGCCAGCACCCTTCACGCTGAAGGCGCGATCGACCCACAACCGCACGCGTGCTTGGCAATCCGGCGCGGGCATAGCGGCGAGCACCTGGTCTAACTCGGCGCGAAGCTTTTCGACGCCCTCGCCGGTCTTTGCGGAGACTTCGACCACGGGAGCGTCGGCAAGCGCTGTTCCCGCCAGCTCTGCCTTGACCTGCGCGGTGACCTCAGCGCGGCGGGCAGCGTCTGCCTTATCCGCGCGGGTCAGCGCCACCGCGCCGTGTTCGATTCCCACGGCGCGCAGGGCATCCCGGTGGTCGGTGGACTGCGCTTGCCACCCTTCATCGGCCGCCACGACAAAGAGCACCACCGGCGCGGGCCCCACCCCGGCCAGCATGTTGCCCAGGAACTTCTCGTGCCCCGGCACATCGACAAAAGCTACGTCAGCGCCGGAGTCCAGCTTCATCCACACGAAGCCCAAGTCAATGGTTAGGCCGCGCCGCTTCTCTTCCTCCCAACGATCCGGCTCCATTCCCGTCAGCGCCTTCACCAGGCTCGACTTTCCGTGATCCACATGCCCGGCGGTCGCCACAACGTACACCTACATCACCGCCTGAATCGCAGCAATAAGCTCCGCGTCCTGCGCCTCCGGCACGCAGCGCACATCCACCAGGCAGCGTCCCTGGTTCACGCGTGCCACCACAGGAGGCTCGCCCAACCGCAGTGGACGCGCCAGCTCCTCTGGCAACGCCACAGCCCAGCCCGGCAGCGGTACCTCGGGCGCCCCGCCGCCGCCCACACGCCCGGCATGCTCGACAACCTCGCCGCCCACCGCCGCGGCGACCTTCTCGGTACGCTCGCGATGACGTTTAGCGTCAGTGTGCAGCGCATCCTGCACGGCGTTGGAGGGAGTGGCAAGGGAGGCCTCGAGCGCGTTAAGCCGCAGCTTGTCGATGCGCACCGCCCTCGCCAGCGGATGTTTCTTACACGCGGCGATCGCTTCCTTCTTTCCCACAAGCACGCCGGCTTGCGGTCCGCCGAGGAGCTTATCCCCCGAGAAGAGCACTACGTCCGCGCCATCCCGAAGAGCCTCGCTGGCGGAGGGTTCCTCAGGAAGCACCTCATCGGGTGCGAGCAACCCTGAGCCGATATCCACGATGAGCGGCAGATCTGTGAGTCTGCGCAGGGCTGCAACCGACACAGAAGACGTAAACCCACTGATCAAGAAGTTCGAGGGATGCACCTTGAGAATCGCCCCGGTGTTCTCCCCGAGCGCCCGCTCGTAGTCCGCCACGTGGGTGCGGTTCGTCGCGCCCACCTCCCGCAGCCGTGTGGCCGTGGACTCGATGAGCTCCGGCAGACGGAAGCCCGCACCAATCTCAATAAGTTCGCCGCGGGAAATGATGACCTCCTTGTCCGGGGCCAAGGCGGCGGTCGCCAGCAACAGCGCGGATGCCCCATTGTTGACCACCAGTGCATCCTCCGCGCCGGGGCAGGCAGCCAAGACAGCGTCGACCGCGCCACGGCCCCTATCCCGTGAGCGCAGGCCGCTGTCTAAATCCATCTCAACGTCCGTATAGCCAGCTGCTGCCACGAGCGCATCCACCGCTGCCGGCGGCAAAGGGGCGCGGCCCAGGTTCGTGTGGATGATCACGCCCGTGGCGTTAATGACGCGGCGCAAGGAATAGGGCTGTGCTACTTCCAGCCTGTCGGCCAGCTCCTCTTGAATGCGGGTGGGGTCGAGGGAGCCGGAGCGGGCGTCGGCAAGCACGGCATCGATGGTCGCCCGGACCGAGTGCGGGGCCAAGCGCTGGTGGGCGTCCTGCACCGCTGGGTACTGGAGGATTTCATCCATCTTCGGGATGAAGCGGCGGGGGTCAGTCATCAAAGTTCCTCCTAGCTGCGCTAATGGCGGAGACGGACAGGAATCGAACCTGCCAGACCGAGATACTCGGCCTCACCGGTTTTGAAGACCGGGGCGCCCACCAGGACACGTACGCCTCCGTCTGCTCACCATACACGCGGCTAGAATGGCCCCCATGTCTGACATCACACTTACCTCCTTTGCCGCCGGTGGCGGCTGCGCCTGCAAGATTCCTCCGGGAGAGCTCGAATCGGCCGTCGCGGGCCTCGTGGGCACCGCGGACCCCAACGTGCTGGTCGGGCTTGACGACGGCGACGATGCCGCCGCCGTGCGCATCCCAAACGGCCTCGCGGTCATCTCCACCGCGGACTTCTTCACCCCGATGATCAACGACCCCTATGACTGGGGCCGGGTGGCGGCAGCCAATGCGCTTTCCGACGTCTACGCCATGGGCGGCACTCCCATCACCGCCATCAACCTCGTGGGCTGGCCGCGCGAGAAGCTCGGTCTTGATGTATTGCGCGAAGTCCTGCGCGGTGGCATGGATGTGGCCAGCGAGGCGGGGATATCCATTACTGGTGGACACTCCATCACTGCCCCGGAGCCCACGTATGGTTTGGCTGCCACGGGCATCGTCCACCCCGACAAGATTATGCGCAACGACGCCGCCGAGGCGGGCCTGCCCATCACGCTGACCAAACCAATCGGTGTGGGCATCCTCAATAACAAGCACAAGGCCACCGGTGAAGTCTCCCAGGCCGCGGTGGATTCCATGACCACGCTCAACCGCGACGCTGCCGCGGCCGCCGTAGCCGCGGGCGTGCGCGCGGCCACGGACGTCACTGGCTTCGGGCTTCTGGGCCACCTCTACAAGATGTGCCGCGCCTCCGGTATTGGTGCGGAGCTGGATTTTTCCGCTGTTCCTGCGGTGGACGGCGCCATGGAGGCCCTGTCGGAGGGCTTCATCCCGGGCGGCTCGCGCCGCAACCTGGATTGGGTCCGCCCCCACCTCGACTCAGACTTGAGCGAAGAGGACTTGATCTTCCTCGCCGATGCCCAAACCTCGGGTGGCCTGCTGGTCATCGGCGAGGTTCCTGGCTATCCGGTCATTGGGCGCACCGTGACGGGTGAGGCGCGCATTACTATCCGCTAGTCACCGTCGAGTGCGTGAGGCCTTCTGTCTGGCGGCGGGCCTCAGCACGGCGCTTCTGCGGGCCGATGCTTGTCGACGGATCTTTCACCGCCTCCAACCCCGCATTGAGCACGCCGAAACGAGTGCAGGCAGAACCCGCCAGAAGCGCCAGGCCGGAGACCACCGACACCGCGCGCGACTTTGTGACCGACGCGATTGCGGTTCCCACCCCGCCCGCGGCAATGAGCGCCTCGGAGGCCTTCATGAGTTTCCCGGGTGTGCCTTCGTGCAGCGGGCGCAGAGGCTCTGGCTCCATGTTCGCTTCCATGACACGGGTCGCGGCCAGATCGGTCGCCGCGGCAGTGATACCGAGTACTCGTGCCGCGCCAGCATTCTCCACCGGGGTAAAGACCATGGCGGCACCCGACGCCGCAGCCGAAGCCGAGGACACGAACACATAAGGCAGATGCTTCTTCGCGTCATTCCACGTCGGGTTTGACGTGTTGGCCAACAGCACCGCCGTGTAGCCCGCCAGCGGGCCACCAAGCACGCCGGCGACAGCGCCTGCTGGACCCGCCGCCTTATCGAGGAGGCGGCGAAGCGACTTCGGCAGCACACCGCCGACCAGTTCGTCCGCTTCCTCGACCGCCGGCAGGGCCGCGGCGGAAGCGAAGCTGCCCAGGATCCACGAGCCGATGGACATCGGCGAGGTCACCTTGAAGACGCGGAACATGTTGAGCAGGCGCTCTGGGCGGCCGAGGTCGAGCACCAAAAAGACCGAGCCTACCGACGCCGCGGAGAAAGCCGTCATCCGCGTCGAGCGCTTCAGCGGTGCGTTCCCAGTGGCCTGGGCACCGGCGGCCAACATCGCAGAACCGCCGGCCACGCCGCCGAGGAAGAGATAGCCGCCGATGGGCCACTCCCACGGCGGGGCCTTGACTACGGGCTTGCCGTAATACGAGGAGAACTCGAAGTCCTCCGCCATACGCTCTTCTTTGGAACCATCCTGTGCCCCAGCGCCGACTCGTCCACGCTGGCGCTTCTTGCCGCCGTCTCGCCTGCGCCTAGGCTCCTGCGGCGGGCGGTACTCATCGAACTCGCTCACTTGCGGCCTCCCAACATGAATGCCCCGGCCACGGCCAGCGCCATTCCTCCGATAGCTTTCACTGCGGTCTTGTACATCTGCGGCAAATCCGCCGTGGGCACGCGCGGATCCGGCGGCAGCCCGTAGACCTCTGGGGAATCGAGCAACAGGAAAATAGAACCCGTTCCACCGACCCCATCCTGGGAATTGGCGCCATAGAGACGAGCCTCGGTCAGCCCCTGCTCGTGCAGGACGCGGACGCGCTCCTTCGCGGCAGCGAGCATCTCCTCGTAAGGGCCAAACTGGATGGAATCCGTCGGACACGTCTTAGCGCACGCGGGCTGCTCGCCGATCTTGAGGCGGTCATAACACATGGTGCACTTCTGAGCCACGCCCAAATTCTTGATCGGCATCGCCTGCCCCGGAATATGGTCAGGCCCTTGGGGTTTCAGCTGCTTCAGCTTTGCCAGCACGTTCACACCCGCGTGGTCAGGGACCTCATAATCCACGGTGGCGGTCTTGTCCGCCTTCAGCGTCACGCCGCCGTCATCGCGGCGCTCAATGACGCCGAAGGGGCAACCGGCCACGCACGTACCACAGCCATTGCACACGTCGTCCTGCACCACGACGGTGCCGAACTCGGAGCGAAAGAGCGCGCCCGTCGGGCACACGTCCAAGCATCCAGCATTGGTGCAGTGCTTGCACACGTCGGAGGACATGAGCCAGCGAAAATCATCGGTATCTGGGGTGACGCTCGGTGCGGACACCGTGGGCAGGCCCAGCGAGACAAGTTTGCGCCCGTCCTCGCGTGCCTGCTCAATACGCTCGTTGTTTTGCTCGATGAAAGCCACGTGGCGCCACGTATTCGCGCCTAGCCCACCGGTGTTGTCATAGGAATTACCGGTGACCGCATAACCCTCCACCGGGTTGCGATTCCATTCCTTGCACGCCACCTCGCAGGCCTTGCAGCCGATACATACCGAGGTATCGGTAAAGAACGCCATGCGCTGATAGGACCCATAGCCATGCCGATCAGCCTTTTCGGTGAAAAGATTAGCCATTAGTCCTCCTTAGCTTTCTTTGCCTTCATAGTCTGCTTCGTTGCCAGCTGTGGAATCATCACCAGTGTTTTCTGCAGAAGCAGTGTTCTCTTCCGTGCTGAAAGCGTCTGAGACATCGAGGATCCGGTTACCCGAATCTACAGTGAGGTGCGCCCGCTCTTGGTATTCGCGCAACAGCTTGACGCGTGCTTCGCCACGCGGACGGCGGCCCGGCTGGATATCGCATGCCCCCACCTTGGAGTTCTGGATGAACACGTTCGGCTCTAGGGTCAGGCCCAACAAGTCGTTGGCGCCATCGCCGGCCACCTCGGTGGTCTCCGATTCTCCGTAGTGATACGGCAAGCCGATCTGGTGGAAGTCCTCACCATTGATGGTGAGCATCTCCATGCGGTCCGTCACCAAAACCTGAGCCTCGATGACGCCGCGCGGGGACACGATGGTGGCCCACTCGCCGTTGACCAATCCACGCTTGGCGGCCAGTTCCTTGTCCACCTCGCAGAAGAGCCCCGGCTGCAACTCCGCCAAGTAAGGCAGGCGGCGTGACATCGCGCCCGAGGTGTACATCTCCGTCAGACGGTAGGTGGAGAAGACAAACGGGAACACGTCCTCGCCCCGCTCCCCTGGCTCGGGGCGGGAAAGGTTGTCCGCGCGTTTGATAGTCAGGCGCGTCGGTGACTGCTGCTGCTTGTACAGCGCGTTGTGCACCGGTGATTCTTGCGGCTCGTAGTGAGTCGGCAGCGGTCCGTCGGACAGCCCCTTCGGCGCGAACAGCCAACCCAAGCCATCCGGCTGCATAATGAAGGGATCATCACCGTCCAGGGCGTCGGGGCCGACGGCGTCGACAGGCGCGACGTAGTCCGGGCGCTTGGTCACCGGGAAGTCCGGGACATCATCGCCGACCCACTTGCCCTGGTCCTCGTCCCACCAAATGTACTTCTTGCGCTCCGACCACGGAGTGCCATCCGGCTTGGCGGAGGCGCGGTTATACAGAATGCGGCGGTTGGCCGGCCAGACCCAACCCCAGTCGAGTGCTACTTCATTCTGCTCCGAACCCGGAACCTTCTTCGCGGCATGGTTGATACCGTCCTTGTACACGCCGGTGTAGATCCAGCAGCCGCCGGAGGTGGAACCGTCGGCCCGCATCTCCGTAAAGGCCGGCAAAAGCTGGCCCTTCTTAGGCCCATCAAGGTAGTAGCCGTTGATCTCACGCAGAATCTCATCCGAGCTTGGATCGCCGTGCTCATCCTCGGTGTAGTCCCAGGTGACAGACTTGATCGGCAGATCGCGCGGATCAGTTGAATCCGCGAGGCGCGCCCGAATCTTCTTGCCCAGCTGGTAGAAGAACCAGGCCTCACTGCGGGCCTGGCCCGGCGGCGGAGTCGCCTGGAAGCGCCACTGCACCATGCGCTGAGTCTGGGTAAAAGTTCCGGACTTCTCCACGTGCGTTGCCGCAGGCATGAGGAAGACCTCGGTGGCAATCTCCTCGGTCTTGAGCTCGCCGTTCTTGACTTCCGGCGAATCCTTCCAGAAACTTGCCGTTTCAATCTCCTGGAAATCGCGGACAACCAGCCACTTCAGCGAGGCCAGTCCGCGGCGCTGCATGCCGCCGTTGGACTGCGCCACCGCCGGGTTCTGGCCAAAGACAAAGTAGCCTTCCACCTCCTTGCGCAGCATGGCCAACAAGGTCTCATACGTCGAGTGCGCACCGGACAGGCGCGGCATGAGGTCAAAACCCCAGTTATTTTCCTTGGTTGCGGCGTCGCCCCAGTAGGACTTCATGAGCGAGACCGCGTAGTTCTCACCCAGCTGCCAGAAACCCTTCTGGTCTTCCTGCCGGAAGGAATCCAGGTAATCTTCCCAGGTCTCCTGATCCGCGTGCGGCATGGGCAGGTAGCCCGGCAGCGAGTTAAAGAGGGTCGGAATATCGGTCGATCCCTGAATCGAGGCGTGCCCGCGCAAAGCCATGATCCCCGAGCCAGGTCGTCCCACGTTGCCCATGAGCAGCTGCAGGATCGCCGCGGTACGGATGAACTGTGCGCCCAGGGTGTGCTGTGTAAAGCCCAGCGCGTAGGCGAAGCACGTGGTGCGCTCCGGGGTGGAGTTCTGCGCAATCGAGTCCGCCAAGTAGTAGAAGTCCTCCGGCGAAATGCCACAGGTCTCCTCCACCATCTCCGGGGTGTAGCGCGAGTAGTGGCGCTTGAGAATCTGGAAGACCGTGTTCGGATCCTCCAGCGTCAGGTCCTTCTCCACGTTCCACGAGGAGCCCTCAGGCTTTTGCACGTACTGCCACGAGTCCGTGACGTACTTGCCTTTCTCCGCGTCGTACCCGGAGAACAAGCCCTCCAAATCCTCGGTGTCCTGGAAATCCGGCGAGATGATCGACGCCGCGTTCGTGTAATTCACCACGTAATCGTGGAAATACAGGTCATTATCCAGCACGTACTTGATAATCGCGCCGAGCAGCACCACGTCCGTGCCTCCGCGAATGCCGATGTGGCGGTTCGCAAAGGCAGACGTACGTGTGTAGCGCGGATCCACGTGGATAATGCGCGCACCACGCTTCTTGGCTTCCACGACCCATTGGAATCCCACGGGGTGGCATTCCGCCATATTAGAACCCTCGATGACGATGCAGTCCGCATTCGCCATATCCTGCAGCGGTTGGGTTGCGCCGCCGCGGCCAAACGACGTTCCTAGACTAGGAACAGTGGCGGAGTGTCATATGCGCGCCTGGTTTTCCACCTGGATCGCGCCGGTGGCGGTAAACAGTTTCTTAATGAGGTAGTTCTCCTCATTATCTAGCGTCGCACCACCCAGGCCCGCAATGCCCATGGTGCGGTTGAGACGACGCCCGTGCTTATCGACGTCCTCCCAGTGCCTCGCGCGCGCCTCCACGAAACGGTCCGCGATCATATCCATCGCGGTTTCTTCGTCGAGCTCCTGCCATTCGGTGGCATAGGGCGCTCGGTACTTGATCGTGGTGATGCGTGTCGAGGAATTAATAAGCTGCTCAGAAGCAGAGCCCTTGGGACACAGGCGGCCGCGGGAAATCGGGGAATCTGGGTCGCCCTCGATTTGGATGACGCGGTCATCCTTGACATAAACGCGCTGAGAACAACCCACTGCGCAGTAGGGGCAGACCGACTGGACGACGCGGTCCGCGTCAACGGTGCGTCCGCGCAGGTCTTCACTCTTAGCCGACTGCGTGGACACGTCGCGGCCGAAGGCATCCTTGTTCCGGATTTGGCGCACAACGGGCCAATTCAGTGGGCTAAAACGTGACATGATTCAAACCTACTGGCTTGGCCTTGCGTTTTCCACCCTGTTCAAGACCAGAAAATACTGAACAAACCCAAAACGCGAAAAGCTGGAGCTTTGCAGCTCCAGCCTCTTAGCCCTTAACCGAGATTACTTGCGGGTCTCGGTGATGCCGTCGGTATCGATTTGCTCCTTGCGCAGATCCTCGGTGTGGGTCTCGGTGTCCTTGATGGTCTCCTTGGAAAGGTTAACCTTCTCCACCGGGACGGTCTTCTTCTCTACATTCACGCGCTCTTCGTGCAGGGTGACGGAAGCTTCCTCCGCGCCGTTATCACCGATGGTGCCGGTGTAGTTGGCAGCGTCAGCCTCGGAAATCGGGGTGCGCTCGACGCGAACCTCTTCGCGCTCAACCGGAACCTCGACGGTCTCGGTATCGGTCACGACGTACTTGCGCAGGCGCGCCTCGCCGGTGGCCACGCGCTCCTTGTTGACGTCCAAGCGCTCCTCGGAGCGGATAACCTCGCCCTCATTGTTGGTGAGGTTGCTGCTGGTAGCAGCAGTCTCATCCTTAGCGTGTGCACCTGCACCAGCACCGGCAACACCAGCGCCAGCTACGCCAGCACCGGCAACGCCAGCGCGCTCATCACGCTCGTCACGGTAGGTGGTTACGTCCTGTGCGTTCTCGAGGTCGTAGTGCTTGAAGATGTCCGCCTGCGCCTCAGGAGTCAGCGGCTTATCGGAGTCAAAATCCGGCGCGTTCTCGATGCGGTCCTTAGAGAAAGCCAGCTTGAGCTCATCACCGGTGAAATCGTGACCACGGAGCGGAACCAAGCTGGAGCTCATACCGAACAGACCGTGGTTGACCTCAACGAAAGTCGGCTGACCGGACTGCTCGTCGACGAAGACCTCCTTGACGGAGCCCAGCTTCTCGCCGGCCTTGTCGTATGCGGTTGCGTTAAACAGATCCTTGATGTTCTTACCCATTGTTTCTCTAAACCTTTCTACATTTGGTCTATATCTCGATGGCAAACGATAGCTTTCATCTCTACCCCCATAAATCCCAGGGGATTGGGGGACGATTTGCTATTTCGTTTGCATTGACACCCACCATACGGACGAAACTACAATGCGCCACCGCCGCATCCCCTTCTTTTGTCAAAATCGCGCGTAGCCGCAGGTCATATTAGCTATAACGATTAGATTACAGACTATTTGAGCACCTCAAACGCCCACCAGTCCCCACTCTGCACTCCCGCCCCATATCCTAGAACGAAACATTAAGGCGCTAACTTGCGCCCGCAACATAGCGCCCAACAGCGACTCTCTACGCAACCCCTTACGATTCCCAAAGGCACAGCCAAGAGACGTTAGCTACCCCCGCCCCAGTTTCCGAGTTCATTAAATGGTCTACTCCCCCAATCGTCACACCGCCATACCTGAGTACCCTGAACACCATGAACCAAACTGAACACTTCGAGCTCAAAGTCCCCGGCGGCAAACTACTCGTCGTCGATCTCGATATTGACGCCGACAGCACCGTTACCGCAGCCAAGGTCTCTGGCGATTTCTTCCTCGAACCGGAAGAGGCCTACGAGGCACTAGCCCCAGCGCTGGTCGGCATCACTACTGCCACAAGCACCGAGGACATCCAATCCCGCCTCGATGCCGCGCTTGCGCGAATCGATTCACCCGTAGCTCTCCACGGATTCGACACCCACCACCTAGCTGTCACGGTCAAGCGCGCGCTGTCAGGCGGCACCGATTTCACCGACCACAGCTGGGAGATTCTGCGCCCAGGAGTTCTGCCTACCCCAGTAAACGTTGCCCTCGATGAAGTCCTCCTCAACGAAGTCGCGGAAGGAAAGCGCGGGCCCACGCTCCGCTTCTGGGAATGGGAGGACCGCGCCGTCGTCTTCGGTTCCTACCAGTCCTATGCCAACGAGTTGGACCAGGAGGGCGTCGACAAGCACGGCATCATTCCAATACGCCGAA
The DNA here is from genome assembly GCF_001836065.1 of Corynebacterium sp. HMSC035E02. Taxonomy (NCBI): domain Bacteria; kingdom Bacillati; phylum Actinomycetota; class Actinomycetes; order Mycobacteriales; family Corynebacteriaceae; genus Corynebacterium; species Corynebacterium sp. HMSC035E02. The sequence goes on along the minus strand of NZ_KV827354.1, from coordinate 7,507 downwards.
TCTCCGGTGGCGGTGCGATGTTCATGGAGGGCGGCAACTGCGTGACCTATTCCCTGTACGCCCCGGACTCGCTCGTGGCCGGCTATTCCTACGAGGCCAGCTACGAGTACCTGGACCAATGGGTACTCGCGGCACTTGGCAAGCTTGGCGTCAACGCCTGGTACGTGCCGATTAATGACATCACCTCGGACGGCGGAAAGATTGGCGGTGCCGCGCAAAAGCGCCGCAAAGGTGCGGTGCTCCACCACACCACGATGAGCTATGACATCGATGCGGACAAGATGATGGAAGTCTTGCGCATCGGCAAGGTCAAGGTCTCCTCCAAGGGCCTGGCCAGCGCAAAGAAACGTGTGGACCCGCTGCGCCGCCAGACCGGCGTGCCCCGCGAGGAAATCATCGACACCATGGCACGCGAGTTCGCCACCCGCTACGGCGCCGTCGACGCTGAGCTTTCCGACGACTCCCTAGCCGCCGCCCGGCGCCTCGTCGACACCAAATTCCTCAACGAAGAGTGGACTAAGCGCATCCCATAATTTGCAGGGGAATTTCTGGGCAGCGTACGGTGTTATAAGTTCTAGTGAACCGATCGGTATAAATCTACCGAACCATTTGGTCCATTTCTATACAACACTGTCTAGAAGGAAAATCTCGTGTCCGACACTTCCTCCCGTGCATCCTCGCGCACGCTGCCCTCTTGGGCCACCGGCTTTGGTGCCCAGGTCATCGCCGGCCTCATCATCGGCCTGATCCTCGGCTTCATCGCCTCCGGCATGGAGTCCGAGTGGCTCTCCGATACCCTGTCCGGCGTTGGCGGCGCGTACGTCCAATTGCTCAAGGTGATGGTCCCGCCGCTCATCTTCGCGGCCGTCGTCACCTCGGTTGCTAACCTGCGCAAGGTGGCTAACGCTGCCTCGCTGGCAATCTCCACCCTTATTTGGTTCGCCATCACGGCCTTCTTCTCCGTCTTGGCTGGCATTCTCGTCGCCCTCGTGATGAAGCCAGGCGTAGGCACGACTGTCGACGCCTCCACCGCCGCCGATCCTTCCAACGTTGGCTCCTGGACCGCCTTCCTCCAGCAGCTCGTCCCCTCCAACTTCTTTGGACTCAAGGCCTCGCTAAGCGACGGCGAAGTCTCCCTCAGCTTCGGCGCCCTTCAACTCCTTGTCATTTCCTTGGCCCTGGGCATCGCCGCGGTCAAGGCCGGCAAGGCAGCCGATCCTTTCCTGCGCTTTACCGAGTCCTTCCTCAAGGTCATCCAGGTGGTCCTGTGGTGGATCATCCGCCTCGCCCCGATTGGCACCGCCGCCCTCATCGGTAAAGCCGTGGCCACCTATGGCTGGGATGCGCTCAGCTCCTTGGGCAAGTTCGTCCTCGCGATGTATGTCGGACTCGCCCTTGTCATTGCCGTGGTCTACCCTGCTGTTCTGGCTTTCAACCGAATTCCAGTCATTGGCTTCTACAAGCGCGTATGGCCAGTCTTCTCCCTCGGCTTCGTCACCCGTTCCTCGATGGGCGTTATGCCGGTGACTCAGCGCTTTACGGAGAGGGCCATGGGCGTGCCTCGCGAATACGCCTCCTTCGCCATCCCGCTAGGCGCTACCACGAAGATGGACGGCTGCGCTTCCGTCTACCCGGCCATCGCCGCCATCTTCATCGCTCAGTTCTACGGAATTGACCTTTCCCCAACCCAGTACCTCCTCATCATCTTCGTTTCCGTCATTGGTTCCGCAGCTACTGCAGGCACGACAGGTGCCACCGTCATGTTGACGCTTACCCTCTCCACGCTGGGCCTCCCGCTGGCAGGCGTCGGACTCTTGCTTGCCATCGAACCCATCATTGATATGGGCCGCACCGCCGTCAATGTCACCGGCCAGGCGCTGTGTGCCACCATCGTCGCCAAGCGCGCCGGCATCCAAGATCAGGCAACCTGGGATGCTGCCGAAGGCGGCGTCAATGACATCATGAACGCTGACGAGAACGACCGGGAAAGCGTGAACGCTTAGAAAGTAAGTGACGTGGGACACACATAGTTTCTGTACGGTGGAAGCTATGTCCACGTCAACCCAAGCACCACCAGACCCCGATTCCACACAACACCGCAGCGCTATCAAGGCGTCCTTCATAGGAACCTTCATCGAATGGTTCGACTATGCGGCCTACATTTATATGTCGGCCATTATCTCCCGGGTCTTCTTCCCGGAGATGGAAGGGCGCCGCGCGCTCATCATGACATTCGCGCTCTTTGCACTCTCCTTCCTCGTCCGCCCGCTCGGGGGAATTGTGTGGGGACACTTTGGTGACAAACATGGACGAATTCAAACCCTGACGGTATCGATCACGATGATGTCGCTGGCAACAGCCGTGATCGGCTTCCTGCCCAGCTATGAAACCATCGGATTCGCCGCCACTCTGCTGCTTCTGCTTTCGCGTATGGTCCAAGGTTTCTCCGCAGCGGGCGAGTATGCCGGCGCAGCCACGCACCTGGCGGAAATCGCTCCGACGCATAAGCGGGGTATCTACGCCGCAATCGTGCCTTCCGCCACGGCATCAGGCCTGCTGCTGGGTTCTCTCATCGCGGCACTACTCACCGGCGTACTAGACGACGATGCTCTCATTTCTTGGGGTTGGCGCGTCCCCTTCCTCATCGCACTACCTCTGGGCCTTTATGGCCTGTGGATTCGCCGCAACGCCGACGAGTCTTCCCGCTTTGAGAATCAAGATGACACGGAAGAATCCCCTCTTCGCGAGGTCATCAAATACCCCAAGGCCCTGGCCATCGCCTTTTCGGGCGCGGTTCTCAACGCCATTGGCTTCTACGTCATCCTGACCTATCTACCCACTTACCTCTCCCAGGAGCTGGGCATGGCGGAGACACCTGCCTTCATAGCGTCCTCCGTCGCTTCCGTGTTCTATGTCGGCTTCGCACTTCTCACCGGCCTGCTTTCGGACCGCCTGGGACGCCGCACCACCATGCTGTGTGCTGCACTTTTCATGGGCCTCTTCATCGTCCCTGCCTTCATGCTCCTAGACGGCGCTGGGATTCTCCTGGTCATCATCATCCAGGTGTGCCTGGGCGGCGTGCTTGCGCTTAACGACGGCGTCCTCCCCTCCTTCCTCTCCGAACAGTTCCCCACCCATGTTCGCCTTTCCGGCTTTGCACTCACCTTCAACACAGCTAACGCTGTCTTCGGCGGCACAGCGCCCATGATCGCCACCTGGCTTATTGACAAAACAGACAACCAACTCGCCCCGGCGTATTACCTTGTTGCCGCTGCGATTATCACCGGCGGAGGCGTTCTCTTCGCCTCCAAGCGGAATCGGCTAAAAGAGATCTAACCCACCGCCTCACTCTCCCCCTCCTGGTAGTAACTTCCATCAACGACCCACACTTGAGCTTCAGGCAGCGTCAATCGTCCGACCGCTAGCGATCCGAATTGTCGTTTCAGACGACGAGCAGGGCCGCACGAATTGACTTCCGGCCTGATGCCGCTGTACCAACCTGTCCTGATAGGCGGGCGCCTCGTTTGCCAGAAGATGGGCAAGGTTCCCTCTCCCCCTTGCTTTTTGGGAGTCCTCGGCCAGCCACGGGATCGTGCCTGGCCGGTCCTCGGTCGAGTTATTGTCCGGAGTTGGTGTGCAGCAGTCGGGTTCCCCGCTTTGCCCGGGGCCCTCGCCTGTGGGCGGCGTTCCCTGTCTGATGCGCAGTCTCCTGCGCCGGTTGAGGGCGGCCAATGCCGATGCGAGCACCACGGCTGCGGCGAGGGCTGCGATCAGGGTGCTGTTGTCGCTGATCCAGGCGCTGGCGGCGGCTGACCATACGGCGAGGCTGTTGGCCTGTGCGGTTCCGCCGGTGGCGGCGGGATACCAATACCAGCTGAGGTAGGCGCCGGTTATGGTGAGGATGAAGGCGGCGATGCGGTTGCTGTGCTTGGCCAGGCCGGTGATTCTTCGCCCGAGGGCGGCCCCGGCGATGGCCGTGCCTGCCGAAACGAGCATCAGGACAGTGGCCGAGCCTGCGGCGTAGGCGGCGAAGACCGCGAGCAGCCCGGCGTAGCTGGCGACGGCCTGGGCTTGGGCGATCACGGCCAGGAGCACCCCGAGGGTGCAGCCGAGGGATGCTGCGGCGTATCCGATCCCGAAGGCCACCATGCGCCCGGTTTTGTGACCTGCCCCTGCGGCTTCTTGTGTGCGGGGTTTCGTGGCCCAGGCCGGCAGACGGAGCCGTGGTGTGAGTCCGGTGAGCATGGCCAGGCCCAGCAGGAGAAGGATCACCCCGGTGGCCATTCCCAGCCAGGGCGCTGCGCTGATCAGGGTCCTGGCGCCCGCGCTGACGATCAGTCCGAAGGCTGCCAGGGTCCCAGCGAAGCCGAGGCTGAGCGCGAGTCCGGCCCGGAGCCCGTGGGCCAGACGCAGCGCGAGCGGGCGCGTCCGGGCGTCCCCGATGGTCTGGGCTATCCAGGCGGGCAGGAGGGCGAAACCGCAGGGATTGACCGGGGCAATCATTCCAGCGGCGAAGGCCAGGGCAAGCAGGGCTGTCATTGGGCACCGGCCTTGGTGAGTTCTTCTTGGATCTTTTCCGCAGACGGGTCGGTGGCCCGGAAGGTAACGTCGCCCTTCGCGTCGACCACCACCAGGGTGCTTATGGAGGTGACCTTGTACCGGGTGGTCAGTGTGGCCTCGGTGTCGATGACGGCAGGGAGCTCAGGGGCCTTGATGTAATCGCGGAATCCGTTGATGGTCTCCTTCGGTTCTCGGGGGTCCACGTCCACCAGGAGGTAGTCGGCCGAGCTTCCCAGGGCCGTGGAGGCCTTGTTCAGGGAATCGGCCCCTTCCGCACACTCACCGCATCCGGCAGAGAAGAAGAACAGTGCTGCGGGCTTACCGTCCGGGATGGTCCGGGTAGTGCCGTCAATGTCGGAGACCGTAACAGCAACGGCACCGGCCGCGTCGGGCGACGAACCGCCTGGCGCGGCCGACGGGCCGCTCGGTGAGCTGGCGCAGGCGGTTGTCAGTGCCATGACCGCTGCCAGAAACAGGGCGGAGGCGAGGTGCCTGGGCCGGGGAACGGACAGAGAACGGCGGGATCTCGGGTATGTCATAGTGTCTGGTGGTTCCTTCCAGGAATGGGGATGGGGACTCAGGCGGTACCGTGGTCGGTGCGGTGGTGCTCGGGGACAACAGATAGGTGAGGGCCTGGTCGGTGGCGGTCAGGGCATTCCTTTGCTTCGGTAGTGGGGGCTTGGAGCTCAGGCGCAGCAGGAGAGCTCGGAGACGTCGGTGGTGAAGGCCTTGGCGGCGATCCTGATGCCCTCGGCCATCGTCAGGTAGGGGCTCCAGGCGGCGGCGACCTGCGCGGTGGTCATGCCCGCTTCGAGGATGTAGACGCCGGCGGCGGCGATTTCCCCGGCGTCCTTGGCCACCGCGGAGAGGCCCAGGATCCGTCCGGTGTCGCGGTCCGCGACAACCTTGATGAAGCCGCGGGTGTCGCGGTTGACCACGGCTCGCGGCACGTACTCCAGGGGGAGGACCCGGCACTCGCAGCTGATCCCGGCGGCGACAGCTTCCTTTTCCGTCATCCCGACCGCCCCGATGGCGGGACTGGTGAAGGTGACCCGGGGCAGGTGCCGGTAGTCGACCTCGGCCAGGGCATCGGTGAACGCATTGTCCACGGCCAAGGCGCCGTGGGCCGCTGCGACGTAAACGAACTCCCGATGGCCGGTCGCGTCCCCGGCGGCCCAAACCCGCGGGTTGGACGTGGCCAGGCGGGAATCGACCACGATCTCGCCGGATGCGCCGGTCTTCACCCCGACGGCGTCAAGGTCCAGTCCCTCGGTCACCGGGCGGCGGCCCAGTGCCACGAGGATGCGGGAAGCGCGGAACACCTCCTCGCCCCCGGCCACGTTTGCCGTCACCGAGACCCCGTCCGGGCCGGAGGCCACGGAGTCGGCCATGGCCCGCCGGACCACCCGGATCCCCTCGTCGGCGAACACCCCCGCCAACGCCTTGGATGCCTCCGGTTCCTCCTGCGAGGCCAACCGGGAACGGACCAGCATGGTCACCCGGGAGCCCAGCCGGGAGAAAAGCTGTGCCATCTCCAGGGCAACATAGCCTCCGCCCAGGATCAGCATTGATTCGGGCACCTCGTCCAGTTCCATCGCCGTCGTCGAGGTCAGGTACCCGGCCTCGGCCAGTCCGGGAACGGGCGGCACGTAGGGTGCGGAGCCAGTGGCCACGAGGTAGTGCCCGGCCTCGATCGTTCTCACTGCACCATCCGGGGAGATCACCCGGAGCAGCGGTGCGTCCTGGGTTCCGGTGAACGACGCGTCCCCCGAGATCATCGTCCACCCGTAGTCCGCGGCCAGATCGACGTACTTCTCCGTGCGCATGCTTTCAACCAGCGCGGCCTTGCCCTGAATCAGGGCCGGCATGTCCACCGGGCCCGCCGAGGCCGCCACCCCAGGGAAGCGGGCCGAATCCAACGCCACGTGGCGGGCCTCCGCGGCAGCCAGGAGCGCCTTCGACGGGACGCAGCCCGTGTTCACGCATGTCCCGCCCACGGTGCCGCGCTCCACCATCACGACGCGCTTGCCCAGTCCGGTGGCCCGGATCGCGGCCGCAAACGCTCCGCCGCCGGAACCAATAATCGCCAGATCGAACTTTTCGTTTGTCATTCCAGATGTCTCTTCCCTGTGGTTCAAAAGTTCCTATGGAACCATTGTGAACCTTCCAGTACAATGGAAGGTCAAGTGTGGTGGCCATTGGAAGGGGAATCGGCGAACATGAGGATCGGACAGCTTGCGGAAGCAACCGGAACCACGACCAAGACCCTGCGGTTCTACGAGGAGTCGGGGCTGCTCCCTCCGGCCGAGCGATTGGCCTCCGGCTATCGGGACTACGCCGAGGATGCCGTGGGTCGGGTCGGGTTCATCCACCGGGGCCAGGCCGCCGGGCTGACCCTCGCCCAGATCCGCCAGATCCTCGACATCCGCGACGGCGGCCAGGCGCCCTGCGAGCACGTGCGCGACCTGCTTGACGTGCGCCTCGCTGAGATCGAGCAGCAGATCGCGCAGCTCTCCGTGCTGCGCGACACTATCGCGGACCTCAGACAGGACGCCGCACACCCGGACCCTGAAACGTGCAGCACCGATCAAGTGTGTAGGTACTTGTAATCCAATTGGGCACACCTCCTTAGCAACCACGCTATGCGAGAGTTGCAGCTCGACGAGAGCCAGGATGACAGGATTAACCGCCAGGAGCTATCTATAAATAGGGACTATTTCTTACCTGGAAGTAACATTTTGGCGGTTGAGGATAATACCTTTGGTGCATTTTGAGCCAAAGTAAAAATAGTCCCCTACGGGAAGACGGAAATAAGACAGTTCCCGGTGGACAAGAACAGTCTTCGCGAGCAGGTAGTTGGTGGGCCCTTGCGTTCATAATTCTGTGCACCATCACCACCATGATCGACAGGCGAAAACCAGGTTCTTCGGGTGGGTTGGCCCGCCTT
>NZ_KV827353.1:0-1416 GCF_001836065.1 Corynebacterium sp. HMSC035E02 | reverse complement strand
CTACGTGTCCACGATTTGCGGGCAACCCCATCCGCCACGACTGTCGATAAGTTAATCGAGATGTTTACCGGCAAAATACACAACATCACTAAAACTCTGACCTGGGGCCAAGGCGTAGAACTAGCCCAAGTAAACAGGCTGAGCATCGCACGTGGACTAGCAGTCTACTTCTGTGATCCACACTCGCCGTGGCAACGTCCTACCAACGAAAACACCAACGGGCTAGTCAGAGACTTCCTGCCCAAAGGAGGCGACGTTAGTACCCGACCGACAAGGACGTCCAACACATTCAAGACCTTCTCAACGGACGCCCTAGAAAAGTCCTCAACTGGTATAAACCAGAAGAGAAGATACAAGAACTATTCAGGTGATGCATCCACCACTTGAAACCGCCTCGCCTTTCAGATTGTCTTCTGCTACCTAGTGCTGGCATGGGAGCCCGGCTTCAAAGCTCTCGAAGCGGTCTCCCACAGCCTAACCACACTCACTGATTTCACGAACGAAGGAACGTCGTTTGTATTCGGTGGCTTGCTTGGGGAAGACTTCATTTTCGCCCTCAATGTTCTTCCGGTTGTCATCTTCTTGGGCGCGATCATTGCTGCGCTCTACTATCTCCGGGTTATCCAGTACTTCGTGGAGTATGTCGGTTCGGGCATTAACTGGCTTATGGGCACATCCAAGGTGGAGTCTGTCTGGGCCACGACAGTTGTTTTCCTCGGCCAGTCGGAGGCCCCTCTCGTCATCAAGCCGTACCTGCCCAAGCTCACTCGTTCGGAGCTCTACACCTGTATGGTCGGCGGCTTCGCCTCGGTCGCCGGCTCCACGCTCATTGGTTATTCCCTATTGGGCGCACCGTTGGAGTATCTTCTGGCCGCATCCTTGATGAACGCTCCAGGTTCCCTTCTTATCGCCAAGGGCCTCATGCCGGAGACCGAGGAATCTAATCTAGATGCCACGGTCAAGGACGTGCGCGATAACGATTCCAAGAACATCATCGATGCCATCAGTAGCGGTGCCATGGCCGGTGGCAAGATTGCCATTTCAGTGGCCTGCCTCCTCATTGCCTTTATCGCTATGATCGCGATGCTCTCCGCCATCCTCGGCGGCGTAGGTTCCATCTTCGGTCAAGACAATTGGTCTCTTGAAGGCCTCTTTGGTCTCCTCTTCGCTCCGGTGGCATGGCTCATCGGTGTTCCGTGGGATGACGTTATGCAGGTTGGCAACTTCATTGGCCAAAAGACAATCCTCAATGAATTCGTTGGTTACACCGCCTTTGGTGAAAGCATCGACCAGCTCAGTGATAAAGCCATCATGCTCTCTTCCTTTGCTCTGGCGGGCTTTGCCAACATCTCCTCCATCGGTATTCAAATTGGAGCGATCGGCGGCCTGTTGCGACCGGCTATTTGGTAGCAGTGT
>NZ_KV827352.1:0-6762 GCF_001836065.1 Corynebacterium sp. HMSC035E02 | reverse complement strand
GACGTGTCTACTTTCCGGGGGTCAGGCCCGTAGACCACGCTGACGTACTGCGAGCCGTGATCCGAATGGTGAATGAGACCTGTTGTTTCCTCAGCACACACGATCGCCTGATTAAGAGCTTGCAGCGGCAACGCTTCGGTGCGCATGGAGTCTGATAACGCCCACCCAACGATCCGTCGGGAGTAAACGTCGGTGACAAACGCGGCATACACAAAGCCTTTCTTCGTGCGCACATACGTAATGTCAGCCACCCACAGTTTGTTCGGGCCGGGGGCTTTGAACTCACGCTCGACCAAGTCTGGGCGCAGATCCGGCCTGTTGAGGTGTACGGGTTGTGATTGGTGATCTGCCTTTGCCTTTGCCAGAAACACCAGCTAGGCGCATCAGCCGGGCGGTTTGTTCACGACCGATGTCGATTCCGTCACGGTCAAGCGCATGCCACATTGTCCGCACGCCGTAGACACCGTAATTATCCCGATGAATGGCACCAATGCGTTCAATCAGCACAGCGTCACGAAGGCGACGAGCACTTAAGCCCACGGGCTTTTGATTGGCGGTATCCACGGGACGTGATGAAACCGCCAACACGGTGGGTGTTTAACGTCTCGCAAATGAACTCGATGGAGAAACGATCCCGATACTCATCGATGAACCGGATCATTTCCGACGTTTTGGGTCGAGTTCCGACGCGAAAAAAGCCGAGGCAGCCTTCAGTAGCTCATTGGTGTCGCGTAGCTCTTGATTTTCACGGCGTAGCCTCGCGTTTTCCGCGGCCAAGTCTTCAGGCACAGGTTCTGGGATGTTTCCCGCACGACGGGCCTGCTGGGTCCACTGACGAGCCGTGTGCCATGAAACCCCCAGCTTTGGAGCTACTGCCTGGCACGCGGCTTGCATCGACATATTTTCCGCCAAGATACGGTCCTCTACAAGACGGACCACACGGTCCTTTGCATCCTGGTCAAATTTTCTTGGCATATTCCAGATTTTCCCATCTACTCAGACGGAACAAAACCTGGGACACTTCAGTCTCTCCTATCCATCTTCACACTCCTTCCACCTGAAGTGTTTGAAGTGGAAATCTTCAATTATGGTAGCCTTACCTAAACTAGGTATAATCTTTATACTTTCCGAAGGGAGTCTCTGCCGCTGCAAACACCAGCCCTGAACGGGATTCGGTCTCAACCAACGGTGGTACCGCTGGGGCATCGGCCAGCACCAGCTGAATCCGCAGGGGCGAACCACTAATTTCCATGGTGCAGACGGCAGCGTCCGATTGCAACTTTGGTGCAGATGTATCGCAGCGCCATTCGCTTCAACGGCCTGGAGGCCGCAAATGAATCGGATGTGCTGCGTATCTACCGCTAGAAACCGCAGCACATTGGAGACCAGCCGCCAAAATGGGCGAGGTTTAGAAGATGAGAAGCGAGGGCCGAGACGAATGTTAGTCCGAAGTTGAAGGTGGCTGCGAGGTTGAAATCCATCCGGAAATATCGCGAAGTTCTGGGAATTTCCCTTCCCATCGCTGGAGTACAACTCGCCGGAGTTGCATTGACCACCACGGACGTATTGATGCTGCAGTCCGTGGGCGTACTGGCGATAGCCGGCGGCGGCCTAGCGATGCAGCTTTACAACCAGATCCGCACGATGTGCGTGGGCATGGTGACGGCCGGGGCAAATCTTGTGGCTGAAGCAGCAGCAAAAATGGAAAAAGAGAAAACCTCTTGTCAAAATTGCGAGGCGGGAGCAGAACAGATCCGGCGGGCTGTGCGCTCCTCCTTCGCGGTGGCCACTGGCACTGCAATTCTCGGCGCGTTACTGGTCATCGCCCTAGGCGGATTGGTCCTTGTTCTGCCCATCGACAAGCACGTTGCCCAACTCACCTTCGCCATGACCCTTGCGCTCGCACCCGGGTTAGTCCCGATGATGTGGCTCAACGTCCTGCGCCAATTCGCCGTGGGCATGCGAAAACCCGGCTCCCTGTTAACCATCACGCTGATATCGATATTTATAAATATCGCATTGAACTGGTTATTTATGACATGGGCAGCCTCGGATCACTGGAAGGTAGCGGGCATCGGGCTTTCTACAACTGTCATCCAACTGCTTACCTTCCTGGCCTTCCGGATTGTGGTACTGCGCATTCCCGAGCTACAGCCCTATTTCCACATCCTTCCGTGTAAAGGAGATGGGGAGACTATCTGCCGCCTCGTCCGCCTCGGGGTACCAGTCAGTCTGACCTATGGCTCGGAGGCTGCAATAACAACCATCGCCGGTTTAGTGATGGGGACCTTTAGCCCACAGATGCTAGCGGCGCACAATATTGTGAACCAACTGGCGTACATCGTTTACCAAGTGTGCATCGGCTTTTCTCACGGCGGCTCGGTGCTGATCACAAGGGCTCGGGCCGAGAGTGCCGACTCAGTGCGCGAGATTACCCGACGCATATTGTTCGTCGTGGTCACGTATCTGGGAATAATGGGCGCGCTGTGGCTTCTGTTGGGCAGGTGGGTACTGCATCCTTTCTTAAAAGAGGCAGATCCCACCACCTTTCACATTGCCGTCCTGCTCCTATGTCTCGCGGTACTGCAACAGTTCGCCAAAGGAATCCAAAACGTGGCAGTGGGCCTACTGAGAGGCCTGAAAGACACCACCTCAGGGCTACGCTGCACCCTCGTCGGGTACTGGCTGGTTGGCGTCCCCGGGATTCTGATATTTGGAAAGCTCCTCGGATGGGAAGGATATGGCGTCTGGTTAGGACTCATCATGGGTTTCGCAACCACGGCGGTACTGCTGCTACGCACATATTCCCGCCGACTGAATGAACTGACTTAACGGGAATGTTGGGGGTAAAAGTTTCATCACCCATTGTAGATAAACAAAGGTATGGCTAACCTAATAGATCCACTTGGAAGAAAGGATTGCCTTGTCCCTCACGACAACTAGGGCTCGCGGTTTTAAAACCCCACGCGCCCCTCACCACCGAATGGCCCGCGTAGTCGCCTCAGCCGTCACCGCCACTGCCCTCCTTATGACCGCTGCCTGCAGCACTAACGATGAACAACAGACCGCAGATGACGGAGAAAAGCAACAGATCACCGACATTCTCGGGCGCGAAGTCGAGGTCCCGAAGAACGTCGATCGGGTCCTCATGGGCGGGCAACGGATGCTTTACACGACATCCATCCTCAACAAAGAAAACCCGCTCCAGGGCATCGTTGCCTGGCCAGATGACCTGGAGCAGAACGACCCTGGCACGTACAAGAAGTACGAACAGAAATTCTCAGAGATCGAAGATATTGAGCAAACTGGTGAAGTTTACGACGGCTCGATGTCCGTTGAGCAAGCTTTGAATTCCCGTCCAGATGTCTTCATTGTCTCCGCAAGCAGCTTCGAAGCCGCCCAGGATGCTGGCATCGTAGACGGTCTAGAAAAGGCCGGAATCCCCACGGTTACCGTCGATTACTTTACCGACCCGGTGAAGAACACCGCACCGAGCGTGCGCTTGCTCGGCAAGGTACTCGGCCACGAGAAGGAAGCGGAAGAGTATGCCGAGTTCTATGAGTCCAAGGTGAACATGGTTCAGGAGCGCCTAGAAAAAGCCAAGGCCACCCCCACACCGACCTTCCTCTGGCGAGCTCCCGGCTACTTCGACTGCTGCTCTACCTTCGCTAAGTCCAACCTAGCCCAAATTGTTAACGCAGCGGGTGGCGAAAACGTGGGCGACGATATGATCGACGCCAAGCAGGGGCAAGTCTCTCCCGAGGCGCTAGCTGAAAAAGACCCAGACGTCATCATCGCCACCGGCGCAGACTGGACCGGCGCCAAGCAGCAGCCAAAGAAGAATGGCTTTGTACCCCTGGGCTACGACGAGTCCACCGAACAGGCAGCCAAAGACTTCCAACGCGTTGTTGACGGGCAACCTGTCCTTAAGGAAATGCGGGCGGTCAAGAACAAGCGGGCCTACGCTGCGTGGCATCACTTCTACGACTCCCCATACAACTACCTAGCCATCGAGTGGTTTGCCAAAGCCATGCACCCCGACCTGTTTTCCGATGTCGACCCGCAGGCCGATTTGGAAGAACTACATGAAAAATTCCTCCCTGTGGAGGCTAGCGGCACCTTCTGGACTGGTTTGCCATGAGCCACGGAGCACGAGCGCAATCAATTGCCACCGGAAGCGAGGTGGACGACCAAAACTCTACCCCGCAACGGCAACGCCCCCGGTCAAACTGGTACCGAACAGCTAGCAGGCGAAAGGTAGCGATCATCGCAGGGCTTACGGCCCTGCTATGCGTCACCATTGCCATAGATTTCCTCATCGGCAGCAGTTTGAACGCAAATGAGGCGCTCTACGTGCTCTTTCACCCCAGCGATTCCCGCCCAATTGACTGGCAGATCATCTTTGATATACGTCTGCCTATGACCGTCACAGCGGTGCTCATCGGTGGCACCCTCGCTGCTGCCGGCGCAGAGATGCAAACCATCTTGGATAACCCCTTGGCAGAGCCCTATACGCTGGGCATTTCCGCCGCTGCGAGCTTTGGCGCAGCCTTTGCCACCGTCTCAGGATTCACCGCGGCGGGAATCGGGGCAGCGCTGGGAATGGCGGGCAGTGCTTGGGTCTTCGCCCTCGCGGCCTGTGCGGTGATCGTCCTATTCTCTCGGTCAAAGAGCTCTGGTACCGAGGGAATGATTCTGCTGGGCATAGCCATCGTGTTCCTCTTCGATGCTCTACTAGCGCTAATGCAGTACCTCGCCTCGCAGACCCAATTAGAGCAGGTGGTTTTCTGGACCTTGGGCAGCCTTACGCGCGCTACGTGGCCTCAGATCGGCCTTCTCGCGGTCATCTCACTAATCGGAATTGCTTACTTCTACCGCAATGCGTGGACGCTGACCGCGTTTCGAATGGGCGACGACCGCGCTAGGTCCATGGGTATCAATATCCCAAAGCTGCGCACGTACACGCTGGTGGGAGTCTCCCTTATGGCGGCAACTGCCGTTTCGATGGCCGGGACAATTGGTTTCATCGGACTCGTCGGCCCACATATCGCCAGGATGCTCGTTGGTGAGGACCAACGCTTCTTCCTCACCACGTCCATCATCTCAGGTGCGCTTTTGCTGACCTCAGCCTCAGTGGTATCCAAGCTGATCCAGCCTGGGGCGATTCTGCCTGTCGGCATCATCACCGCGATTGTGGGCGTTCCCGTGTTCGTCGTCCTCATTGTTTTGCGACGCCGCCCCCGAACTGTCTCCTCAACCTAATGATCGCCTCTCCCAGTACTTCCTGCCCCAGAAAGGACCCCCTCGTGGAACAACCGCCCACGGTTCCGCCAGAACCCACACTCCGGGTAGATAACCTGTGCTTTTCCCATGGAGACGAACAGATACTGAATGACGTATGTCTCCCAAAGATCGAAGCTGGAACCGTCACCGCCCTCGTCGGCCCTAATGGCGCTGGTAAGTCGACTTTGCTGCGCTGCATGGCTAACCTATGCCGATTCAGCGGCGACGTCACTGGGCCCGAGGCAGTATATTTGCCACAGGATCCCCCGCCGGAAAGCACCCTTACCGTATTCGAATCGGTACTTCTGGCACTCCAGCATTCCCGGACGGGATTCAGCGGACTACGGGTAGCCACATCCACACAGGACCGAGTCAGCTCGGTCCTCACGCGGCTGGGGCTAGAAGACCTAGAATCCCGAACAATGTCCCAGCTCTCCGGCGGCCAGCGTCAATTAGTAAGCTTCGCCCAGGCCATCGTATGCCGGCCGCAGGCATTACTACTGGACGAGCCAACCAGCGCTCTTGACCTAAGGAATCAGCTCATCCTCATGGAGCATATTCGCGCCTATGCAGCTGAAGCACCCGCGGCGGTCGTGGTTTCGATGCACGATCTTTCACAAGCAGCGCGCTTCGCTCACCGCATTGCGGTACTCCACGCGGGCACTGTATACGCACACGGAGCAGCTAAGGACGTGTTAACCGCAAAAATGTTGCGTGAAGTCTACCGCGTAGATGGAAAAGTCACCCTTACTGATGACGGTTCTGCAGCAATCACCACATCCAGAGCCATATAAGGGGCTTGAAGTGCCCCGAGTTTTGTTCCTAGGCATGTTCCTTGATTTCTATTATTCCCTGTTGCGGGTTCTTCTTCCACAATTCGGTTTCCACCTCGGCTGGGGTTCGATATCCCAGGCTTTGGTGGAGCCTTACCTCGTTCCACCATGACACCCACTCGAACGTCGCGATTTCTACCTCGACAACATCATTCCACCTGCGAGTATGGATGAGCTCATTCTTGTAAGAGCCGTTAACGTTTTCAGCTAGAGCATTGTCATTTCAGTCACCGACGGTCCCAGTGGAAGCGGCAATCCCGTGCTGGGCGAGACGCTGGTTGTAGACAACGCTGACGTACTATAAGCCGTGATCCGAATGGTGAATAAGGCCTGTTGTTTCCTTCGCGCTCACAATCGCTTGGTTGAGTGCTTGCAGCGGTAATACCTCGGTGCGCATCGAGTCCGATAATGCCCATCCGACGATCCGCCGGGAGTAAACGTCAGTGACAAACGCGGTGTACACAAAACCCTTCTTCGTACGCACGTAGGTAATGTCGGCCACCCACAGCTTGTTTAAGGCCTTGGGCTTTGAACTCACGCTCGACCAAATCCGGGCGCAGATCCGGCCTGTTGAGGTGTACGGGTTGTGATTGGTGATCCGCCTGTGCCTGTGCCAGGGACCTGACCCCTGTTTGGTAGACACCTG
>NZ_KV827351.1:0-3780 GCF_001836065.1 Corynebacterium sp. HMSC035E02 | reverse complement strand
TAGGGTGTCCACTAAACGAGGGTAACCTCACATTGGGCAAGTTGGCCATAGTCAAAGCTGTGACCCTGGAAATTCGAAAGACGTCACAGCAACAAACCACCACCCCAGACAACCTTCACATGAGATGCCTTTTAAACATTATAAAATATGTCACACGTTCACCCCTTAGAGAATTAAATTATATTTTTCATTGACTGTGCCTTGGCTCACTGCTACCCTTTCTGTAACTTCACTCATGAAAGGAGGAGGCCAATGTCATTCGATTTTGAAGTGATTTCCACCCAGAATCTAATGGAAGCCCACCGCGTTGGACAGGCATAAAACATCAGACAACCACGGGGACCTGAATACATTCGGGCCCCCTTTTTACTTTAAGGAGAACAATGTCCTTGATATCATTCCGGACCGCCCATGAAGTTAGGCCTCTAGGGGATGGCAGGTCAGTTGTTGGATCAAACACGGCAGGAATCGGGCACTATGTCCAGGATCCAGACCACCATCTCCAAAAATTGAATAAAATTTTAAACGGCACCCTAAATCAGCAAGAAGCTACCGAACAGATCGCTAAGCAAACGGGAATTTCTCCCTTTAATGCACATACTCTGCTCGAGAAGCTAATCCAGCTAGGACACATTGAGGCCATTTCTCAACCCAACTTAACCCCAGAACAACAGACTCGTTTTTCTCGCAGTACTGCGCTCTACTCATGGCTAGGCGGATTTGGGAAATTTGATCGATGGGCTCCTCAAGAAATTATCTGCTCGTCGAGCATTTGTATTTTAGGGGCCGGAGGCATTGGATCTAACATCGCGTTACAGATGGCCGCAAGTGGAATAGGAAAAATAACTCTCGTTGATTTTGACACTGTCGAGTTGTCCAACCTGAATCGACAAATTGCTTATTCGGAAAAATCTATCGGCAAATTAAAGACTGATGAACTCAAAAATAGGATTAGAGAGTTAAATAGCGATTGCTCAGTACGTACGATCGAGCGAAAAATTGAAGGAGTAGAGGAATTAATTCCCATTTTCAAGGAAGCAGATCTAGTTATAAGAGCAATCGACAACCCACCCGAATCGGCATATTGGGTATCAGAAGCCGCAATAGCCACCAAAAAGCCCTGGATTGACTGCAGCTACGCCGGGCCGATGGCGGTTTGCGCGACTTTTGTCCCCGGAACGACAGGGTGCTACCGATGCCTTCGAGAAAGTGAAAAACAACGGCTGCAACAGAATAATATTTCTGGACTCTACGAGGAAACCCCTCTTGGGATTAACGCTGCGATAGCACCTATCGTGTCAATAGCCAGTGCATTGGCTTCACTCGAAGCCTTAAGGTTCTTAGTCTCAAGAACCAACTTATCTATGGGCAAAGTTCTACATCAAAACCTTGCAGACTATTCAAATCAATATTCCATTGATTTCCCCTCGTCTTGCCAACATTAGCCTTCATGAAAGGACTAAGAAATGGCCACCTTAATGAGTATTCCTGGCTATCGCCGCTTAGTCGGAACAATGGCGTTCAACCAAACTGGTTATGCAATGGCTTCAGTAATAGTTCCACTATTGATTTTTGACATAAGCAAAAACGCCACACTGGCAGGATCAGTATCAGCTTTTGGAACAGGTTCGCTTATTCTTTTGAGCCTGTTTGCCGGTGCATTAACAGATAAGTTTCATCCCTCAGTAGTGCTAAAACTAGTTACTCTCGCTCAAACGATCATTTGGATCAGCATTGCTCTCATGCTCTCCTTTAGTGATCTTCCGTTACTCCCCATAGTTTTATGCATCGTTCTCGCTTCCGCGCTCTCTGCATTCGACGCACCAAGCGAACAAAGTCTCATCAAGCAGATGGTCCCTACAAGCGATCTAGGTACAGCAAATGCTATCGCGCATGGACGTGAATCCACTGCGGAAGTTTTCGGCGGACCGAGCGCCGGACTTCTTTACGGTTTAAACCCCCACTTAGCTCTTTTTGTCCAGGGAGCATTCCATGCCATCGCCTGCGCTCTCGTTCCTCGAAAGCCTAATTCAGCGTCAACAAATCAGCTACCCGAAGAACACGACACAAATGTTTCTGTTCTAAAGTCCTCGACTGATGGGTTCCGTTTTGTATTTAGCCACACAGGGCTGCGCGCAATCACTCTCGTGGCAGCCGTTGCCAACATTCCAATGTCAGCTTTTATCTTGGTACTGATTTTTTCATACCGCGCTACAGGAGAATCTGCATTCATTATCGGTTTGATTTCAGCATCTTTTGGATCCGGTGTCATCGTAGGTTCTTTTTTGGCCAGCAAGCTAGCAGAGGTTGTACCACTAGGAAAACTTGGCACTATAGCTTTACTTACCTTCACAATAAGCCTTATTGTGCTTACCACACTACATAGCAATACGGTCGCCACCATCATTGCTTTGTTTATCGCGGGTCTACCCCTAGCGTCTTTTAATACTGCAATTGGGGCTTTTACTGCCGCCATTACCCCTGACTACCGAATGGGCGCAGTAACCACAGCTTCTACCATTCCTGGAATATTTCTCATGCCATTCGGAGCATTTCTCGCTGGCTTTGGATTTGAGCACTGGGGAGCTTCAACAACACTCGGACTCATTTCAACATTCGCGCTCATTGCCACCATGATGACGCTAACCTCAGCGGTTCGCGGAATACCATTGCTATCTCAACTCGACGAAGTTCAATCCTGATAGTTCCACTCTGCACTGTAATGCTCTTAAAATAAGGATTACCCCATAGAACGATTAAGCCAAATAACTTTCGACGACATATACCTCATCTCCCCGTCCAGTTGGAATGATTGAAACACCGTAATGCTCCCAGACCTAATCAAAATCCAGGACTTCCAGAAAGAGAACTCTGGGCGACTGGTGAGCGACGGTTTCAAGGAGCCCGACCCCCGGAAAGTAGACACCGTGGGGTGAACAAAATGTAGGTGTAAGCCTATCAGGCCTTAAGCGGCTTGGGACTCGAACTCATCGGGGGTTTGGTATCCGCACCATGTGTGCCGACGGCACGTGTTGTAGCGCACGCACCACCGGAATACGTCTCTGCGGCAGATAAGTTGATTGGCGAAGGTCTTTGTATCTTTGAGGACCTCCCGTTTTAAAGCCGCGTTGAACGACTCAGCGAGCGAATTATCCGCGCTGGTTCCCACCGCGCCCATCGACTGGGTAACGCCCAAGCGCCTGCATGTTGCCTGGAACTGCGATGAGGTGTACACGCTTCCGTGATCTGAGTGGAAAATCGCACCGTCTAGACCTCCTCGCAGGTGGGAAGCGTTTTCGAGGGCTTCTTCTACCAGTTCGGTGCGCATGTGATCTGCGATAGCAAAGCCGATAAGTTTGCGGGAGAAACAATCAATAGCTGTTGCTAAGTACATGTTCGTTCCGTCTGCGATCGGCAGATACGTAATATCGCCGACAAGCACACGATTTGCAGCGCAATCGGTGAAGTCACGGTTCACCAAGTCTGCGAACACGCGCCGGCTTTTGTCGCGCACAGTGGTCTTGACCCTGCGCTTCTTCTGAAATCCGAACAGGTTCTGGGCCCGCATCAAGCGGGCCACCTTTTTGCGATTGATCCGCTTGGCAGGGGTTGTAGCACCGTCGCGACGTGTGGGATCGTTGAGTTCGGCAGTGATGCGACGAGCGCCCCACACGCGGTTTTCAGCATCGAAAATGGCCTGGATCTCCGCGGCCATCACAGCGTCATCTACAAGGCGCGCACGGCGCCGCGGTGTTCAGAAGACTGAAATGGTAGCGGTGT
>NZ_KV827350.1:159920-160276 GCF_001836065.1 Corynebacterium sp. HMSC035E02 | reverse complement strand
GCAGGTCACAGCGTTATCGCGTGTTTCGTAATTTGGTTTTCCGATTTTCGTAGTTCTACGAAACCGCAGGTAGAGCGTTTCGTAATTTTTTCGTATTTTGATCGGCAAATTACGAAACGAGGTCAAAACTACGAAACGAGCGCGCTACAGACGTGTCACAGGTCATAAAAAGGCGCGCCCCTTGCGTGTCACCGTGACGCAGCATCCCGGCCGTGTCACATAGCTACAACCCCTGCAGCGTGCCCTC
The DNA here is from genome assembly GCF_001836065.1 of Corynebacterium sp. HMSC035E02. Classification (NCBI taxonomy): domain Bacteria; kingdom Bacillati; phylum Actinomycetota; class Actinomycetes; order Mycobacteriales; family Corynebacteriaceae; genus Corynebacterium; species Corynebacterium sp. HMSC035E02. The sequence goes on along the minus strand of NZ_KV827350.1, from coordinate 160,029 downwards.
AATGAGGACGGTCTATGTCGTAGACATGTGCCCGTAATGTGTGTCTGTGTCTCTCCCTTAAAAGGTTTGGGTCGAAATGCCGCAAAATTACGAAACATCCCCGAAATGT